>CACWGK010000004.1 GCA_902760415.1 uncultured Lachnospiraceae bacterium | reverse complement strand
AGTTGAAAATATTTGTTAAAGACAAAATGAATCTTTCTGAAACTGAGGTTGAGATCAGATGCAAAGAAAGAGACACAGAGGTTGAGGCTGTTCTAGAATCTATCAAGATTGCTAGTGATACGATTATGGGCGAAAAGGAAAATGGAGATATGGAACCGGTACGAATCTCCAGAGTCCTGTACTTCGAAGCGGTTGATAGAAATGTATTTGCTTACACTGTAGATGATTTTTTCAGAGTCAGGCGAACCTTGTATGATCTTGAAGATTATCTGATTCAGAAACATTTTGTTCGAATATCAAAATCTACTATCGTAAATCTAAAGGCTGTGAAGAGCGTAGCTCCAGAGGATGGAAGAAGACTTAAACTGCTTCTTAGAAATGGAGAATGGATAGTAGTATCTCGAAACTATGTCAATGATTTTAAGACGGGCATAGGGATGAAGGAGGCAAAATGATGAGTGGAGAAAGATTTAAGAATATAGTTAAGAAATCATTTTCAATTGCTGCCATATGCTTCTCCATGGGCATCTTATTCATTGGAATAGGTTTTAGCTTTTTCGGCATATATATGGAACCTGTGAATATAATCAGGATATGGATTGGATTCTTTATACTTGGAGTTCTTACTGTATTTCGAAGCATGTTTGATTATACTCAGTGGGCACGAAGTAAGCCTTTCTATATTAAGAACATACTCTTTATGCCGCTTTATCTGATGGTTGCGTTGATTATGGCTATTAGTATAGTAAGAGGACAGGGAGTGAATATGTCTTTGCCGTTAATGATATCATATGCAGTTTTGTTTTTGTTTTTCTTTACCATTAGACAGTTCATAGAATATTTTATTCAGAAGGCTAAAACAGATAAAATGAATGATGCTCTTGAATTATTTCAAAAGGAGCATTCATGGGATGAAGAAGAGTAAAGTATTAATCGTATTAAGAGTTTTTGTAGCACTTGCTGCATGGTTTCTGATAACTGAGTGTTACTCTATATTTTTAGAACCTATGCTGGAAGGAAAGTTTCCGGAAATCATCAGGATGATAATGAGCGCGGTGGTTGTACCCTATACTGTAGGACTAGGGGCTTGTTATCTGATATTAAGGGGAATGGCGATTCCGGATAAATCAAATGATGGAGCTTTGAGTAGCACTGCTATCACACCTGGACTTATGTTTAAAGCATTTCTGGTTCAAATGGGACTCAGTATGCCAGTTATTATGATATTAAATATAGTCCTTAATATTCTAGGGATTCCACCACATGGAATGTCGCCAGAGGATATATTTGGAAAGTATTTCTTATTCTATATTGTCATACTTCTAGGTTTTGCGCCTGTGATGGAGGAGATTCTTTTTAGAAAGCTGTTTTTAGATAGACTTCTAGTGATAGGTGAGACAGGTCCTATCATCATATCAGCAATTCTCTTTGGGCTGCCTCATGCATTTTCGCAAGGAATACCACAGATGTTTGGTACATTTCTAATTGGTCTGGTCTGGGCTTATATGAGAGTTAAGACAGGAAAGCTCTGGCCTGGTATCATACTTCATATCATGTTCAATCTATATGGTTGTTACTTTGCAACATTTATGGCTATGAGACCGGTGACAACTGTATTATTTATGTTCATGGGAATCATCCTGCTACCTACTATCGCAGTTATTATATTAATAACACATATGAGTGTGAGAAAAAATTAACCTTATAATTTAAGGATTATTTAATGATTCTATTGTTATAAATGGTATGAAAGTAAAAAAAATATATTTTTTGAAAAAAGTTTGTAACGAAATTAGAATTCTTCCGTCTAATCGATGAGATCAAAAGAAAGGAAAGCACGAAGGTACATGGAAAAAAACACCGCGGAAAAACTTTATGAAGCTTTTTATATGAAGGTGTTTTCTTATGTTATGACTCTTGCGAGAGATCAGAACGACGCTATGGAAATTACTCAGGAAACATTTTTCAGGGCGATTACCACAGAACGAGAGTTTAGAGGCGAAAGTGAATGCTACACATGGTTATGTGCTATAGCAAAGAATCTATTCATTGATGAAAAGCGTCGACATTCTAAGTATGAAGAAGTTCCCCTCGAGGATCAGCCGAATACGGAAAAGAGCATTGAAATGAAGATGGTGGATGCTGATTCTTCCATTCAGATTCATAAGATATTACATTCCATGGAAGAACCTTATAAAGAGGTATTTCAGCTGAGAGTATTCGGAGAGCTAAGCTTCAGTGAGATTGGTTCTATCTTCGAGAAAACAGAAACCTGGGCCCGGGTTACATATCATCGTGCTAGACTTAAGATTAAAGAAAGGATGGAAAAATCATGAAATACGATTGTTCGATAATTCAAGATCTGTTGCCATTATATAAAGATGGTATATGCAGTGACAGCAGTAGAAAAATGATTGAAGAACATATAGCAGAATGTCATACATGCAAGAAGATGCTTGATGATTTAAATGATATTGATATAGATGAAATGATCATAAAAGAAAAAGAAAATGTCATTGAATCTCAATCCAGATTCTTTAAGAGAAAAAGTGCTATAGCAGGAAGTGTTATAGCTGCTATATTTGCATTACCTATTCTGATATGTCTTATAGCTGATCTAGCAACAGGAAATGGATTCGGTTGGTTCTTTATAGTATTTGCAGCAATGCTTATACCTTCGTCACTCTTTGTTGTACCATTTATGGTACCAAAGTATAAAATGTTTGCTACGATGACTTCATTTACAGCAAGCATAATACTGCTACTCGCAGTCTGCCGTATATATAATGGCGGAAATTGGTTTATTGTTGCGGCATCATCAGTTCTTTTTGGACTGACAGTTATTTTTAGTCCATTTATAGCTTGCAGAAGACCAATAAAGAATTATCTGAAGAGCTTTAAGGGACTTGCAGTAATGGCAGCTGATACATTTACATTTTACCTAATGATTATCTGTATAGGAATCACCATTAAGTCAGCCGGATATTTTTCGTTAGCATTTTCAATTAGTGTTCCTCTAATCCTTCTAGTATGGGGAGTATTCCTCATTATTAGATACCTTCCATTTAATGGCCTGGTAAAGGTGGGCGCCGTCATTTCGTTAATTAGTCTATTTGTTTACTTTGGAACGAATCTGATGATACAGCTTTCATTGAAGAGTTCATCAGCGGAAATATATGTATCTCAGACACCAAATATGATCGTTATGATATTTGGTCTCATAATTGGTGTGATACTTACCGTGATAGGTCTGCTTGTTGGAACTAAGAGAGGAGAAAAAAATGAAAAGATTAAATAGATTTTTTGCATCAATAGCTGTAGTGGCTATGATGCTTGGGCTTTGTGGATGTTCAAACTCTGATATTGAAGTACTAGATATAACAAAGACAAATTATTTATATGATAATGGTGATAAATATGAAGCGGGAGACCGTGATATAACTGAGAAAATCGAGAGTATTAATATTGCTTATATGTCTGGAGAAGTAGTGATGACTGAAACTGATGCTGATGTTGTCAGCATAAAGGAGACATCCCCAAAAGAACTGGACGATAAGAGAAAGGTTCATACCTGGGTTGATGGTTCCACACTTTATGTTAGATACTGCGCTTCAGCAAGAGGATTGGAACTGAATAATTTAGATAAGAAGCTTACTATAGATATACCGAAGAATATAGAACTAAGCGACGTTAAGTTGGAATTATCTTCGGGAGATGCGGATATCTCGTGTTCCGCTAAGAATTATGACCTTAATGCTTCTTCTGGAGGTATAAATCTTACACAGCGTGGAGATAGCGACAGTATAAATATGGAAGTAACCTCAGGTGGAATCAGTGTTAACTATGAAAGCGTAGATAAGATAAATGTTTCTGCAAGTTCTGGCTCGATTTATCTAAAAGGAAACTCTGTAAATGATTTTAAGTCGGAAGTAACTAGTGGAAATGGTGATTATACATTTAACCAACTTCCTAAAAGTGCAAGTTTATCAGCATCTTCAGGAAACATAAATATATATATCCCTAAAGATGCGGACTTGACCTTAACGGCGAAAAAATCAAGCGGAGATATGTCCACAGAACATGCATTCACAAAGGATGGAGATACCTATGTAAGTGGTTCTGGAACTAATAAGATGAATGTGAGTGTGACTTCTGGCGATATAATGATAAAGGATATAGCTGAGTAAGCTTTCTGAGTATTACTGTGATAAGTATAGTCATAATCATATTTGGAATAGTATATCCGATTAAGAAGTCGTGTCTCATAAGGATACGGTAGATAATGAATCCAATGATCCATGACATACTGGCTACAGCATCAATCTTAACATCAGTCTTCTCGTGTTTAACGATAAATTGGTCTGCAATCTGAACAGATATCATAGGTGCAAATACTGATCCTATAAAGTATAGGAAGTCAGTAATATTTTCCATAGGGAAGAGAATTGCACCTGCAGTTCCAATAATAGTATCGATTATTCCGGGAAGATTGATTTTTATATTGTTCTTAAGTGATGGCCTATCTTCTGATTCCTGAGGAGATTTGTCCTTAGGAAAAAGTGCGAAGGTTGACTGATTGCAGGAAAATGCATCTATAAAGTTTGTTGTAACGCATGAGAAGACGATGATGAATAGTCCTGCGACACCTAGTCCGGCTTTAAGCATTATCTGATCTATTCTTGTCTCATGTGTTATAACTGCTGCACCCAGACCGATTATATACATCCATGTGCTGGCTAAGGAATAAGTTCCGCATGCTGCAAATGTTGTCCTCATGGGCTTCTTTGCTTTATATGTGTAGTCAGCTATCATAGGAATCCACGAAAGTGGCATAGCGATAGATAGCTCTAGTCCTTGTCCAAATGACAACATTTCTCCAGTGCTTGGACCATTTGTTTTTCCATTTCTAACCCCAGAGAAGATGATAAATGATAAAACTACCGTAAGTAGTAGAAGAAGAATCATAACGATTACATTTAACCTATCTCTATGCTTAATTCCAAGCAGTATCCAGGCTATGGTGAGAACGCCTATGATAAGGCACCACCAAGTGTGACCAAGCCTTAGAATTCCTTGAGCAGAAAGTGATGCGTCGAAGATCATGATTCCCTGCCAGCCTATAAGCTGTATGATATTTAATACAGCAAAGAAGTAACTTCCATATATTCCGAAGGATAGGGCGGATGACCTCATAGATCCTTCTTTGTTCTTAACTCCTATTATTCCTGCTAGTACCAGTAGCAGAAATCCTATCAGATGTCCCAGTACTATAACAATAAGACCACGTATAAGCCCAAGTCCCTCGAGACATGCTCCTGTCAGAATCTCGGCGATTGATATAGCTGCGCCGAACCAGATTAGTGATATACGAGTCATTATTGACCTCCTTAAAAAAACCTACTAAACACATGTGTTTTTATAAGTCGGCATTATATTTTAATGCTGACCCTTTTAAAATATCCAAAATGAGAAAAAATGAAAGGGTCAGCAAAAAAATATAAAAAATTAGATGTAAAAATGAAACATAATAATGGTATTATTACACTTAGATTTATGTGACGTGATCAGGAGGGCGGACCTATGATAAATGTGCTCCCTGTTCATTCCCAGAGCAGAGGTCGTATCTTCCTTCCATTTGTGGATGATGATCCTAAGACATCTGAGATAATGTCCAAGATTATTTTCTTCGCAGAGGATAAGAAGATTAAAGATCCATATATACTTAGTCAGCTAGTTTAAGGAGGATAGGATATAAGTATGATTCTTGTAATCGAAGATGATGTGATGATAAATAACCTGCTATGTAAGGTTTTATCAGATAATGGTTTTGAGACGGATAGTGCACTTGATGGAGTGGAAGGTCTTTCTAAAGCATTGGATAAGGAGTATGAAATGATACTTCTGGATCTAATGCTTCCGAAAAAGACGGGTGAAGAAGTTCTGGCGGAACTTAGAAAGACCAGGAATACTCCAGCTATAGTGCTATCTGCAAAAAATGAAGTTATCAATCGTATAGAACTTCTTCGTCTGGGAGCAGATGATTATATCAGTAAGCCATTTGATGTGGATGAAGTAATACTTAGAATAGAAGCAGTACTCAGGCGTACAGGCGAGGCTAAAGGTTCAAATCAGTTAAAGTATAAGAACCTGACGCTTGATACAGAATCCAAGAGAATCTTCATAGGAGAGGAAGAACTCACTTGTACCACTATGGAATATGGCATCCTGGAGCTGATGCTGAATAACCCCAATAAAGTATTTTCGAAGAGAAATATCTTTGAGAGTATCACTGGCGATGAATACCTGTCAGATGATAATACCATGAATGTTCATATGAGTAATCTCCGCAAGAAGATTGCGAAGGTAACTGATGAACCATATATAGATACAGTTTATGGTATGGGATACCGCCTTTCAAAGTAGAGGCGGTATTCTTTATCTATTTGAATATAATAGATTTTCAATCTTTAGTTTTTCTTTAGAATTGATGAACTTTGTATTTAATATCCTATCATATACTTGCATCATCAAAAGGAAAGGAACATAAAAAAATGAGTGATGTAATTCTTGAAACAAGAAATCTAACAAAGAAATATAGAAATCAGGTTGCTCTTGATAATGCAAGTATCACATTAAAAAAGAATCATATTTACGGCTTCATAGGTGAGAATGGTGCAGGGAAGAGTACATTTATGAAACTGATAGCCGGTCTTACATTTCCTACATCAGGAGATATGACACTGATGGGAGAAACAGAGAAAGGTGCGATAGAAAACAAACGTAAGCTTGTTGGAACTATGATTGAGGGTCCTTACCTCTATCCAAACTACTCAGTCAGACAGAATGTGGAAATCCAGAGAATACTGGTTGGAAATCCTGATACGTCTGCAACTGATAGAATGATTGAAATGGTTGGCCTCCAGGATAGTTCTAAAAAGAAAGCAAAGAAGCTTTCCATGGGTATGAAGCAGAGACTTGGTATAGCTATGGCGATGATAGGAAATCCTAAGTTTCTTATACTGGACGAACCTATAAATGGTCTTGATCCTAAGAATATAGTAACGCTCAGAAACATGCTGAAGAAGATAAATGAAGAACATGAATGTACGATATTCGTATCAAGTCATATCTTAAGTGAGTTATATCTTCTCGCAACTGACTTTATCTTTATACATAAAGGAAGAATTATAGAGACATCAACTCACGAGGAATTAGAAGAAAAATGCAGTCAGTATATTCTTGTTAGGGACAATAACATTCCTGAGACAGTAACAATACTCGAAAAGCATTTCCCTGAAGTAACTTATAAGGTAGTGGCAGATGACACAGTTAAGATAAATGGTAAGCCAGATATGAAGGCGGAACTGTCCGGATATCTGATGCAGGCGGGCATAGTTATATCAGAGCTGTCGGAGAAAGAAATGACACTAGAAGAGTATTTTATGAGTATTACAGGAGGTGAAAGAAATGCTTAATCAGTTCAAGATAGAAAGTTTTAAGATGAAGAGGTTTATACCATTTTATGTATGTATTGGTATTATGATAATAATCACAATAAGTGGAGCGATGCATGGATTAAAGCAAGCAGCTATAGATTACTGGGGTTATGGTAATCTGCATGATGGCTTCATTGACTCGGTGCAGGATTGTTCGTTCTCTTTCTTATATGGAATGCTTATATCATGGTATGTAGGAATTGATTTTACTAACAGAACCCTGCATAGAGCTATTGTAACTGGTAATAAGAGATGGACTATGATCGTTTCAAGAATAATGGCTACAAGTGTTCTTACATTTATTATTCACATATTTCTGATAATTTCACAGCTTGCTACATTTGGTAAGACCTTTGGATATTCCTTTGAAGGCTTTGGTGTAACGGATCTTGTATGGCTGGGTGTTGTTGCACTTCAGATTGTTGCATTTAGTTCTTTCTATGTGCTTATAACAGTTATATGTGGAAATGTATATTCGGCTATCTTTGCCTGTGTTATTACTTCAACAATTGCTGGTAATGTTCTAAGAAATATTTTCGATGGTAATTACATATATGAGCATTCATTCTTCTGCTTTGCAAAGAGTGCAGCAGCATCTGATCTGGTACCTTGTGCTTTAATTGCAATAATATTTACAGTGATCATAGTAACGGTTACATCTGTAATCTTCAACAGGAGAGATGTATCAAACTAGATATTTAATAGTAACTAACTAGTAGACAAAATGTACCAAGGGGTTTATTGCTTATTATAAAACTCCTTGGTATATTGTATTAGAAGATTAGAAGAGGAGGTTCATTTATGAATACACTTATGAGCATGGGGGCTATAATATTTATCCTGAACATAGTGATCCTCTTTTTGGTTATAAAAATATTTCTGATGAAGAAGGAAATGAAGCGTATAACCTCTGAAATGAAGCATAACCCTGATAATAATCAGATGAGCGTTGACTTCGTTGATAAAGATCTTCAAAAAATGATCCTTCAGATAAATAACCTGTATGAGAGTGTAATGAAGATTAAGGTTGAAGGTAAGGAGGATGAGAAGCAGATAAGAGAGTCTATATCTATGATAGCTCATGATATGAGAACTCCGCTGACTTCGATAATCGGTTATCTTCAGGTGGCAGAGCGTTCTGATGATTATGCAGAGAAAAATGCATATATAGATATTGCACTTGAACGTGCTAAGTATCTGAATAAGCTGGTAAATGATTTCTTTGAGCTTTCACTTATAGAATCGGGTCAGGTGAATGTTCAGATGGAAAAGGTTAATCTATCTGAAATCATTTGCGAAGAAATTCTTTCGGAAAGTCCTGAAATCGATAGAAAGGGTATTGAACCAGTCTTTGAGCAGGCAGAGGAAAATATATATGTATATGCAGATAAGAAGAAGCTGGAAAGAGTAATTCAGAATCTTATATCCAATGCCGTTAAATATTCGGTGAAAAGACTGGAGTTCGTGATTGAGTATGAAGAAGCACCTGCTGTGACTCTGAGAATTATAACAGACGCTACTGAAGATATCGCGACGGATAAGATATTTGACAGATTCTATCAGCAGGATTCTTCCAGAACCAAGGGCGGAGCGGGACTCGGTCTTTATATCTGTAAGAGTTTTGTGGAAATGATGTATGGTTCCATTAACGCAAAGCAGGAAGGCGATTCATTTGAAATCGATCTGAAGCTTGCTCGAAATGAATAAAGAGACTGTTAAACCAAGGAGCTTTTCAGCTCCTTTTTTGTTAGCTTCTAAAGAATGTGACTTTAGTCATATTGCATTTATATCTTTTTTCACTACAAAGAAGACCGCGCTATGTCTATAATTCGGTTATAAGATGAAATGAGGAAAAATAACATTTGGTTTACATAACTAAAAGGAGAATGAGATGAGTATTATTTTAAAGACAAATGATCTTACTAAAAAGTATGGCAACAAAGTTGTTGTAGATAATCTAAATATTGAGATTGAGAAAGGCGAAATATTTGGTCTTCTTGGCCCAAATGGAGCTGGAAAAAGTACAACCATGAATATGATCTGTGACATCATTGAACCAACTCTTGGAAATGTGGAGTTTATGGGAAAGGATTTCAAGAAGAACAGAAAAGAGCTGGTAGATAAGCTTGGTTACATCCCACAGGACCTTGCAATTCATGGAAATCTTAAAGCTTGGGAAAATGTTGAGCTTTTTACTTCCCTATACGGAATTAAGGGAGCAGAACTTAAGAAGAGAATAGATGAATCTCTTGAATATGTTGGACTGATTGAGAAGCGAAATGATTACGCTAAGACATTTTCAGGTGGTATGAAGAGAAGACTTAATATCGCCTGCGCTATCGGACATCATCCTGAACTTCTTATCTTTGATGAGCCAACAGTTGGTATCGATCCACAGTCAAGAAACTTCATACTAGATAAGATAAAGGAATCTAATAAGAATGGTGCAACTGTAATATATACCAGCCACTACATGGAAGAAGTTGAGGCTATATGTACCAGGATAGCAATCATGGATAATGGAAAGCTTATAGCTATCGGAACCAGCGAGGAACTTAAGAAGATGGTTGTTGAGGATACTGAGAGCATAACACTTGAGGAAGTATTCCTTACACTTACTGGAAAGAAGCTTAGAGATTATTAAAACATTTTAAATCTATAAAGATAGCAAATGAGGAAAAAAGGATGAATATATATCTGATAAAAAATAATATAAAGCTTATGTGTAGAAGCTGGTTTAATATTCTTCTCTTTATAATCATGCCAGTTGTTCTAGTTTTCTGTCTGTCGAGTGCATTTGACTCTCTGATGAAGAAGTATGAAGAGACAGATATCACGGCAGGTTACAGAGTTGAAGGAGATGCTGTCACGGAAGATATGATAGAGGCAATGTGCGAAGTGGCCGAGGATAATGACATTACATTAATTGAATATCCATCAGGGGATCCGGAGAAATTGATCCGAGATAATGAACTAAGCGGTTTTATCATATTTAATGATGATACTTATACAATCTATGAGGATAAGGATAATAAAGAACTTGGAAAGGCTCTGGAATACTTTGTAAATTCATTTTATGAAAATGCAACTGCTGCGGCTATGGGAGTAGAAGTAGACCCTGCTAAGGTAACAGTTGAACATCCAGACTTTACTCCAGCGATAGATTCTAAGGACTATTATGGAATAGTTGAGATTATATATTTTGGCTGGTGTGCAATAGTTGCCGGAGCAGGTATCTTTCTTAATGAGAAGAAGTATAAGATTCGAAAGAGATTTAGAGTGGCTGATGTATCACCATTCCAGGAATATCTTGGAAAGTTTATTCCTATAGCGATAGTCGCATCTCTTGGAACAATTATCGCGGCAGTGCTTACGGTATCTCTTCTGGGAGTACACTGGGGAAATATTCCTCTTTCGGTAGCGATAGTTGTAGCGTCGGTGCTTGCAGCTACAGCCTTTGAATTAATGATATATAACATTACAGATAACTTGATCGCAACCATAATTATATCTTTTGCGTTAGTTTGGATCATGGGATTTTTTGGCGGTTCATTTGAAACATACATGTTCTCATCTCACCCTATGACACTTAAAAATATCTCACCAATCTATCACATCAATAGAGCGCTTACAGAGATATCTTGTATGGGACACAGTGATTATATGTCTAGTGCTTTTGGATATTCAGGTTTGATTATAGTAGTAAGTTCCTTTGTATCGGTTATTGCAGGAACTATTAGAAAGAAAGGAAAAGTATGAAAACATTAGTAAAAATGAGCATGAAGCTCTTAGTCAGAACAAAGATTATATGGCTGTTTTTAGTTCTTATGCCAGTGCTCTCTACTAGGATATTAAAAACAAATGTGGCTTATACTTCATTTCAGGATGATATCGAATCTCTTGTGGATATAGATGATGCAGACACAAAGGTTGCATATTATAGCACAAATGGGGAATATGTAGTTAAAGTATATGATGCATCAGGTTCAGAGCTTTCTGATTATCTGGTTGATAGACTTGCAAATAGCGGAATGTTTGTACTGTGTAGAGTTGATCTATCAGGAAAAGATATAGATGATAAGTTTATAAATGAACATCTTGATTTAGATGGACATGAAGACCGTATGGGAGCGTCACTTTATATCCCAGAGGATTTTGATAAAAAGATTTTAGATGGTAATGTTGCAGAGGCACTTACTATGTATGTTCTATCTGATGATGCAAGAAATGATGCTTTGGAAAGTGAACTTGCACTTCAACTATCAAGACTTGAAACTACTTCGATATATGCAGCAAATGAAGGGGACATTGTAGAAACATTAGAAAAAGTTGATGATATGAGCCCTGAGAAGGAAGTGGTTTCTGTATCAGGAAGTGAAGAAAGAAGTCTTACAATGGCTCAGGTTAATCAGAAGGCTAATCTGGGATATGCATTTTCATTCCTTACACTTGGTTTTGTATTTGCAGGATTCTTTATAGCCAACGGTGCTATTCAGGAGCAGAAGAACGGAGTTATTACAAGAATTAATCTTACAAAGACGAATATGCTTTGCTATTTTACTTCAAAGTTTGTAGCTGCATTTCTTATATGTCTCGTTATGACAGGTGTTGTTGGCATATGCTCCCTTACACTTGATATGAACGATCTGGGAATGAATCTATTCGTATTTTTATTCCTGATCTTCCTTATGGGACTTATATTCTGTACACTCAGTATGTTTATGGGTATTATTATGAATGATGTATTCGGGGCCAGTGTTGCATCATTTACACTATGGTGTACGTCCTCACTTTTCAGTGGACTTTACTTCCCTCTGGATACTGCTTCAAAAGGTATTCAGGTTCTATCAAGTCTTATGCCTCAGAAATGGTTTATGGATGGGGCGGAAATGATTTTTGTTGGAGACAATAAGGCTTTCAGTATGGTAATATGTATTACAGTAGCATATATCGCGATAATCGTAAGTCTCGGTAGTGTTGGACTTAAAGTTAGAAGGAGTAAAGAGTGGGGAGTATCATAAATGATAAAATCCTAAAAGAAAAATACTTTCTGGTAGTCCGTATCATTTTAATGTTACTTTTCTGTCTATATGGTTTACTGGGTATTAAAATAAAGTCAGGAGTATCTGCGCAGATACTCCTGCTTATTTCGTTATATATATCTATGTTCAGCCTTAAGGAGTTTGTTGAGGGAAGTGACAAGAAGAAAAACCGGGTTAGAAGACTTGCCGTTCTCTCTGTGGCGATGCTATCAGAAGTGTTGCTCTTACGACAAGGCGGTATGAGCTTTATATTCCTTGCTGCTTTTCTATACTATGAATTACTGATATGCTTCAGTGCTGGTCGGTTCTGGTACTATATGATATATGTACTTATATTGATCGAAAGATTTTACCTGACCCGTCTATTTGGTGAGAGCGGACTATCTTTATTTGTTCAATTTATTATTCTAACTTTTATGCTGGCTTTCTATATGCAGCATGAGTTTGTGGTAACTGATTATGAGAAACAGATGATGGAGGATACCATAACTCAGCAGGGCATGAAGAGGGATATGCAGACTCAGGCTACAGCCGCCCGAGAACAAATGAAGAAAAATATACTTATGAGCGAGAATAGAATACTCGAAGAGAGAGCTGAGCTTTCTCAGACTCTGCACGATAAGCTGGGACATAATATAAATGGATCAATCTACCAGCTGGAGGCAATCAAGGTCATTATGGATAAAGATCCAGATAAAGCAGGAGCTATGACACAGGCGGTTATAGATCAGCTCCGGACCGGAATGGATGAGATCAGAGCTATTCTCAGAAAAGAAAGACCTGACAAGAAGCAGATGGCACTTCTCCAACTATATGAGCTTTGCGAAGATTGTAATAAAAAAGGTGTTGAGACAGAGCTTAAGACTGAGGGTGAACTATCTAGGATTCCTGCTAATATGTGGGAGATTATTCTTGATAATGCATTTGAGGCAGTTACTAATTCTATGAAGTATTCAAAGGCTGACCATATCGATGTTACTATAGTTGCGATGAACAAGATGGTGAGATGCTCTGTAGCAGATAACGGAGTAGGATGTAGCAAGATAGTTGATGGTATGGGGATATCTGGAATGAGAAAAAGAATCCGCTCAGTAGGTGGCACTGTTGATTTTGAAACACAGCAAGGCTGCGGCTTTAAGGTAAATATGTTGCTTCCATTATAAGAAGTTGTGAATTAATAAAGAAAAGATTTATAGAATCGACAAGAAGGAAATGAGTAAATATGAGCAAGATTAAGGTGATAATTGCAGATGATAGTGATTTTGTGCGCGATGGTATGAAAATTATCTTAGATGTAGATGATGACTTTGAAGTGCTGGGTTCAGCAGCAAATGGTCGTGAAGCTATAGAGATTGCAGAAAAGACGAAGCCGGATGTCTTTCTCATGGACATTCAGATGCCAGAAATGGATGGTATAGAAGCAACAAAATATATCGTAGAGCATGATCTCGGAAAAGTGCTGATACTTACTACATTTGACGATGATGATCTTGTGAAGCAGGCACTAAGTAGTGGAGCAAAGGGATATCTGATTAAGAATCATACTCCTGATCACCTTAAGCAGATGATAAAGTCTGTATATAATGGAACTGGTGTCATGGAAGGAAGTATTCTTGAGTCCCTTACCAGCTCAAGTGTTTCTTCGGATTCTAGCTCGGAACTATCGGGTAAAGGCTTTGATGCTACGGGTTATTCTGAGCGAGAGCTTGATATAGTGAAAGCTGTTGCAGAGGGGCTTTCTAATAAAGAGATTGCTGCTAAACTTTTTATATCTGAGGGAACGGTTAAGAACTATATTACTAACATATTGTCTAAGGAAAATCTCTCCCACAGAACTGCACTTGCTGTATATTATCTTACTGGAAAGAAGTAGAGAAAGAACTGTTAATAATGGGCGATTTATGGTACAATTACTGTATCATTATTTTGTGGGGTGCTATTATGGGGAATAATGATGTACTAGATAGAATGCCCGAAAGAAGAATAAAGAAACTCGATAGACTGTTTGAAGCATTTTCGATAGTCGCAGAAGGTACATATGTCTATATATGTGATATGCGATATGATGTTTCTAGATGGTCTGCTTCTGCTGTTATCACATTTGGATTACCTTCAGAATATATGTATGCAGCCGGTGAAATCTGGGAAGAAAAGATACATCCTGATGATAGAGAAACATATCATAAAGGAATAGAAGAGATATTTTCTGGAACTTCATTAGGACATGATATGCAGTATCGTGCAAAGAATATAGAGGGGAATTATGATGTATGTACCTGTCGTGGAACAGTTCTTTTAGATGATAATGATAATCCTGATTATTTTGTGGGTGTTATTCGTAATCAGGGTATACATAGTCATGTTGATGCATTGACCGGACTCCGTAATCAGTACGGTATGATGGAAGATCTCCAGTATAACATATCCAATCAGACAGAGATGCTGTTCACTATGGTCGGAATAAGTCATTTCTCCGAATATAATGAAGTTTATGGATATCATTTCGGCAATAAGATACTGCAAAACTTTGCAAGATATATATATGATTTTGTAGGAAATACTGGCAGTGTATATCGTCTGGATGGTACAAAGTTTGCAATAATCAGTAAGAGTGGTTCTGCTGAACTTGTTAAGCAGAATTATGAAAAGATTAGAAATCATTTTCGTAAGGGCTTTAAAGTCGAGGATAAAGATATTATCTTAGATCTGAATGCTGGATTTTTATTTATCAATAATTTCAGCATAGATTATCAGACTGTTTATTCATGTGCGAACTTTGCATATAGTGAGAGTAAGCAGCGTAAGCAGGGAGATATGGTCTTCTTTGCTAATGACTTGACTGACGATAACAGATTCCGTCTGGAGAAGTTCCACGCTATTCGTGGTTCAATCATGCAGAACTTTGAAGGATTTTTCTTGGTGTATCAGCCAGTTGTTGATTCGAATACAGAGAAGCTTATTGGTGCTGAGGCACTTCTTAGATGGAAGAATGATAAGTATGGACTTGTTCCTCCGGATGAGTTTATTCCTCTGCTTGAGAAGGATCCATTATTCCCAGAGCTAGGTGAGTGGATTCTTAAGAGAGCTCTTCGTGATGCAAAGGAGATAATTAAGAAGTATCCGGACTTTGTAATAAATGTTAACTTATCATATACGCAGCTTGAGAAACCTGATTTCGTAGAAATGGTTATCAGATCTATCGAAGAATATGATTTCCCTACTAATCATTTATGTCTTGAGATTACTGAGAGATGCAGGCTGCTGAATCTGGAACTACTTAAAAATGTGGTCGTTAACCTTCGTGGTCATGGCGTACAGATTGCGCTGGATGACTTCGGTACAGGATTCTCTTCGGTAGGAATAGTGAAGAATCTACCATTTGATACTATCAAGATAGATAGAAGCTTCGTTATGAGAATAGAAGAGGATGACAAAGAGAAGGAACTTATTGAACACTTTGTAAACCTTGCTGCAACCTTTGGCGCGAGAGTTTGCGTTGAGGGTATAGAGACAGAGGGAATGAAGAGGATACTGAAGAATTATCCTGTTAAGAGTTTCCAGGGTTACTACTATGCGAAGCCTCTCATACTGGAAGACTTCCTTAAGTGGAGAAGTTAGATTAAACACAGGATTTGGTTATATAGATGGAGTACGTACACGCTTTTTTTACAAACAGGATACTTATAGGAGGCCTTATAGGCTGGGCTTCGGCTCAAGTTCTTAAGACAATTATATTTCTATTAGTTAATAAGAAGTTGCAATTAGAGAGACTTTTCGGTGATGGCGGTATGCCGAGTGGACATTCTGCTACGGTATCAGCAGTTGCACTTCTTACAGGTTATGAATGTGGATTTGGTTCACCAGTTTTTGCAGTAGCATTTATCATGGCGATAGTAGTTATGCATGATGCTATGGGTGTAAGACTTGAAACTGGTAAGCAGGCCAAGGCCATAAATGAGATGACTGAGTTTCTTGAGAAACTTAGTGGAACTGAACTATCAAATGAAGAAAAACTTAAGGAGTTCGTAGGACACACTCCGCTTCAGGTTGTTATGGGAAGTGTTCTTGGAATCATAGTAGCTCTTGTTCTTCATTTTGCATTCTAAGAGTGTTAGATAGCTTGTTGTTGAGATTATAGACTGTTGATTATAGAAAATGTTTTAGCAGGGTTAAAAGTATGATTATAGGAAATAAAGAATATAATATGGATTCCCACCACGTTTATGTGATGGGAATCTTAAATGTTACTCCCGATTCATTTTCAGATGGCGGGAGTTTTTGCGATATAGATGCGGCGTTAAAGCATGTAGAACAGATGATCGATGAAGGCGCAGATATTATCGATGTAGGTGGCGAGAGTACTCGACCAGGACATCAGCAGATTAGTGCCGAAGAAGAGTCTAATCGCGTATCTGAGGTTATCGCTCAGATAAAGTCTCATTTCGATATTCCAGTTTCTATCGATACTTATAAGGCACCAGTTGCTAGGGCAGCAATCGAGGCTGGTGCTGATATACTAAATGATATCTGGGGATTTAGATACGAAAGATTTAATGAGGAAGACCCTGAGAAGCGTAAGCTGCATGACGTTCCAGAGATTGCCAAGGTTGCGGCTTCGGCGGGGATTCCTGTTATACTTATGTATAATGATAATCTGGGACGTGACATCAGTTGCCGTGATGAGAAGATAATCACAAGCTTCCTTGAGGCTAATCAGGAGCGAAGCGCCGTGGAGTTGCTTAGCAGTATTAAGGAAGAAAATGTTGCTGATAGAATAGTGTGGGGCTTAAGAGATAGCATCCGCATTGCTCATAGAGCTGGTATCAAGAAAGATAGTATTATAGTAGATCCTGGTATAGGGTTTGCCAAAACTCAGAGAGAGAATCTGCTTACTATGAAGAATCTGAAGAAAATAGTTCGTAAGGTGGGATATCCTATGCTGCTCGCGGCATCACGTAAGTCAATGATCGGAAATGCATTAGATCTCCCTGTAGATCAGAGAGAAGAGGGAACGATTGTAACAACTATCCTTGCAGCAGAGGCTGACTGCAGAATGGTTCGTGTCCATGATGTAGCCAAGAACGTCCGCGCTCTCAAGATGCTCGATGCTATAAATGAGTCACCCCTACCTCCGACGTAGAAGTGACTCAAAAATGAGTCACTTTCTACGTCGGAGGTAAAAGGTGACTCATTTCGGAAAATGAAAATCATTTTCAATTTTCTTGACAATTGTATAGATGAAGTATAAAATGAAAATTGTTTTCAATTTTAATTTGAAAATGGTTTTCATTTTTTGTTGTAATTTGGCATGTATAGTAAATGAGGAGATAAGTTGGGGCTATGACATTAGATCCTAAGACAAAAAATCAAAATAGATCGCAGTATAAGACCTGGCAGAGGGCTGAGATAACAGCTTATCTCATGGCCACCCAGGGGGAGCATGTTACTGTAAATGATATAGTTAAGCATTTCGAGGAATCTGGTAAACCTATCGGTCTTACAACAGTCTATCGTCATCTCGACAAGCTGGTAGATGAGGGCATTATCAACAAGTATAACCTGGATAATGGCAGCTCCGCCTGCTTCGAATATATAGATGATGAGCATACCAAAGATGGCGCAGCTAGCTGTTATCACTGCAAATGTGATAAATGTGGCAAACTGATTCATCTCCACTGCGAAGAGATAGAAGCGCTGATCAAGCATATTGAAAAGAATCATAGTTTCGTGATTAATCCACGTAGAACCGTATTATATGGTTTGTGTGATAGTTGTAGAAAGTTAGAGGTGTAAGTTACAAAATGAAGCATCAATTTAGAATAAATAATAGAATAGCAAAGACTTTTGCGAAGAAACTTACATCTGTTTGTTTGGCTATTGGCATGGCGCTTGGACTTACTGCATGTGGAGCTGGAGAAGATAATGACAGTTCTTCGAATGATAAGCTTCAGATAGTTACTACTATATTCCCAGAATATGATTGGGTTAGAGAGATAGTTGGTCAGGGACAAAGTAGTGTAGATACTAGCCCGGCGGACAGTGTTGAAGTATCGATGCTTCTTGATAAGGGTACAGATCTTCATAGTTATCAGCCTACAGCTGCGGATATAGCTAAGATTTCAACATGTGATGTATTTATCTATGTTGGCGGTGAGTCAGATGCGTGGGTTGATGATGCGCTGAAGGAAGCTTTAAATAAGGATATGGTAGTTATTGACCTTATGGAGGTTCTTGGCGATAGTGTCAAGGAAGAAGAGCTTGTTGAAGGCATGGAAGGTGAAGAAGAAAATGAAGCTTCCGAAGAGGATGCGTCTGAGACAGATGAGGAAGAGCCTCAAGACGGCGAAGGTCATCATCATGACGATAGAGATATAGAATATGATGAGCATATATGGCTTTCGATTAGAAATGCTGAGACCTTAACTGAGAAGATAGCTGAGACACTAGAAACAAAGGATACGGTAAATGCTACTGCTTACAAAGCAAATGCTGCTGCTTATATTGAAAAGCTTTCGGCTCTAGATGCAGAGTATCAGTCAGCAGTTGATGCTAAAACAGTTGATACTATTCTTTTTGGTGACAGATTCCCATTTAGATATATGGTGGATGATTACGGAATTAACTACTATGCGGCTTTTGTTGGTTGTTCAGCCGAAACAGAAGCAAGCTTTGAGACTATTATATTCCTTTCTGAAAAGGTTAATGAATTAAAGCTTCCTGCAATCTGTACTATAGAAAGGGGTGAACAGGATATAGCTAAAGCAGTAAGAGATAATACTGATTCAAAGGATCAGGAAATCCTGACACTTAATTCACTTCAGTCAGTTACACCTGCAGATATCGAAGCTGGAACAAGCTATTTACAGATAATGACAGATAATCTTAGCGTACTGAAGAAGGCACTGGGGGTATCCGAATAAAGGTTTCTAGTGTGTGAATAAGATTAATGCATTTGAAAAATCAGGTGATTATATGAATTATATTGAAGTAAAGCATTTAACAACAGGATATGATGGGATTCCCCTTACGAAGCATATTAACTTCGTAGTTGAGAAGGGAGATTATCTATGTATAGTAGGAGAAAATGGCGCAGGAAAGAGTACACTTATGAAGACTCTGCTGCGTCTTATTCCACCTGTAAAGGGTGAGATTACATTTAACGAAGAGCTGGGTACTAAAGATATTGGTTATCTTCCTCAGCAGACAGTTGTGCAGAAGGACTTCCCTGCTAGTGTGTGGGAGATTGTCCTATCTGGTAATCTTGCAAAGTCAGGTCTTAGACCATTCTATAATAAAGAAGAGAAGGAACGCGCCAAGGAGTGCCTTAAGAGATTTGATGCATGGGAACTGAGAAAGAAGACCTTTAGAAATCTTTCTGGTGGACAGCAGCAGAGAGTTCTCCTTGCCAGAGCCCTTTGCGCTACTTCAAAGCTCATTCTCCTGGATGAGCCAGTTGCTGGACTTGATCCTAAGGTTACAGAAGAAATGTATCGACTCGTAAAATCATTAAATGATACGGGTGTTACTATAATTATGATATCTCATGATATCAATACAGCTGTAAGATTCTCGAACAAGATACTTCATTTAGGTCAGAAGCAGCTGTTTTACGGAGCAACCGAAGATTATCTTCATAGTGAGGCATATAAGTTCTTCTCTACTATTGAGATGGATGATGAGGAAGCTGAAGGAGGAAATGAATAATGGAAAAACTTCAAATGTACCTTCAGTATAATTTTGTTATATATGCTCTTATAGTTGGTGTACTTATCGCACTTTGTGCATCACTTCTGGGGGTTACACTGGTGCTGAAGCGTTATTCATTTATCGGAGACGGACTGTCTCATGTGGCATTTGGCGCCATGGCTGTAGCAAGTGTACTCCATCTTGTAAGTAACTCCATACTTGTTATGCCTGTTACTATTCTAGCAGCAGTGCTTCTTCTTAGAAGTGGAAACAAGTCCATGTTGAAGGGAGATGCGGCTATTGCTATGATATCTGTCACATCCCTAGCTTTTGGTTATATGATAATGAATGTTTTTTCTGCATCGGCTAACGTATCAGGCGATGTATGTGGAACCTTGTTTGGATCCAAATCAATCCTAACGCTGGATAAAGCAGAAGTTGCTATATGTATTGCTCTTTCAGTAGTGGTTATTGCCATATACATTATCTTCTATAATAAGATATTTGCAGTGACATTTGACGAAACATTCTGTAGAGCTACAGGAGTTCCTGCAGGAAGATATAACTTCCTGATTGCAGTTATAATCGCAATTATTATAGTACTTGGAATGAATCTGGTTGGAAGCTTGCTTATATCAGCACTTATCGTATTCCCTGCACTTGCTGCTATGAGACTAAGTGGAACCTTTAAGGGGGTTGTTATTCTATCGGTTATCTTCTCGATAGTTTGCTCGCTTACGGGTATGATCATATCCATGCTTGCAAATACTCCAACCGGTGCTACAATTGTTGCTATGGACTTTTTATTCTTTATAGTTTCATGGGCTATAGGTAAGTTTGTAATTAAGCTAGACTAGTCCTTTCGTTATCAGCCTAGGTGAAGAAAAGTTAAGGGGATAAAATGAAAAAGTTGGATATAAAGAAATCTATATGTGTTGGACTTGCGCTTGCTGTATGTCTTCAGGGGCTTACGGCTTGTGGTTCAGATGATGCCGGTTCCAGTAAGTATCAGAATGATGGTAATAGTGTAGAGGAAGCTCTGAATGAGCAGATGGCGAAGGAAGATGCAGAGTCAACTACTGAGCAACCTATATTAGAAGAGGTTGACGCAGAGAAGGCTAAGGAGCTTTTCGGTAGTGGTGAATCGTATGATCCAAATGCAGCAACCACTGAAGCAACCACTGAGGCAACCACTGAAGAACGACCAGAAGTCGATACCGAAGCTATGAAGAATTCGGACCTGATAGATCTTACAGTTATGGACAGTAATATGGTTTATTCGACTGTATATCAAATGATGGCTGATGCCCCAAGCTATGTAGGCAAAAAAGTACGTATGAAGGGGTCATACTATTCAAGCTACGATGAGACAACTAAGCAGAGATATTACTTTATTATAATTCAGGATGCTGCTGCTTGCTGTCAGCAGGGACTGGAGTTTATATGGGATGATGGAAGTCATGTATTTCCAGATGAATATCCAGAAGACGGTACAGAAGCTGTTGTAGAAGGAACCTTTGAAACCTATAAGGATAATCCTGACGACGTATATGAATATATTCATCTTGTGGATGCTTCCTTTGAAGTTACATCCGAGACAGCTAACCAGAATTAAATAACTAAGAGGGGATTATTTAGCATGATAAATATAGTTCTTCATGAACCAGAGATACCTTATAATACAGGAAATATTGGAAGAACCTGCGTTATTACAGGAAGCCGTTTGCATCTTATCAGACCATACGGCTTCTTTTTGAATGATAAAATGATAAAAAGAGCAGGACTGGATTACTGGCCAAAGCTCGATGTTAAGGAACATGATGATTACGAAGCATTTCTTTCATATGTTGCAGAAAAGGAAAAGCTAAAGGAACAAACTGAAGGAGTTAGTAGTAAATCAGTACCAAGGATATTCTATGCGACAACAAAAGCTAAGCATAGATATACGGATGTAACATTTCACGATGGAGACTATATAATGTTTGGTCGTGAAAGTGCGGGTATCCCAGAAGAGATTCTTGTACAGCATCCTGAGGATTGTATCAGGATACCTATGATGCCAGAGGAACGTTCTCTTAATCTATCTAACAGTGCAGCGATTATACTCTACGAAGCTCTGAGACAGCTGGATTTTCTAAGCCTCGAATCAGAGGGGAATTTGCACCGCCTGTCTTGGGATTAAAAGAGTGAAGATATAAAACTACTTTACTACTTTGGCTATGTATCCGTGACACATAGTACTAAATGTGGTAGAATGTTCATATTGAGTTTCTAAGACTCTTTAATATAATTGGGGGTATATAGATGAAAAATGTAATTGGTGTTCATTTTTGGGACAAGAAGGTCTTCTTATGTTGGTGCGAAGATGAGTCAATAAGTACAGCATCCTTTAATCTACCAGCAGATCTTAGACGTGACGATATCCTGGAGCAGGAGTTTGCTCTTACAGGTGTTCTTAAAGCAATTCGCGAATATCTCAAGGAAAAGCTTAATATATTTGATTTTGGTCTGGCTATATGTGTGCCAGATAATTTTGGTATAGAAGAGATACGTAGAATATATGAAGTAGGTCAGCAGACAGGCATAGAGATTATGAAGGTCGTAGATGAGACTTTAGCATTTGCACTTCATTTGTATGGTGAGTATGACTTTGATGGAAGAGTGCTTTCAGCTGTTATAGCAGAAGGAAGACTATCTATATCAGAATATGACTTCAGTGATAAGGGCGTTGAGAAGATATGTACTTATGTTGCTGGAAGATGGTCAGGTGCTTCTATTAGAAGAGCTCCATTTTTACATAGCTATTCAGCAGGACTTTTTGATGCAACAGAAGCAGGAATATTCTTTGGAGCAGGAAGTATGAATGCCTGCATCTCTATGGAACAGTCACTTAAGTCTTATATCAAGGAAGGAACATTTGTTAATTCTGAGATAGAGTTTAAGATGAAGAGTAGTGATGACATAGTTGAAGGACTTGGCTATATCTGTGGAAAGCTTGAAGGAAGAGAGGCTTTCGTAGGGCTTGGTGTATCAGACAATATATCTCCATATGAAATATATGTTGGTATAAATAGCGAGATATTCTCTGCTGTTAAGCCTGAGACTTCACTTTCGAAAAATGCTGGTCTTGAGATAAAGAAGCTTCCAGAATCCACTGGTTCTTCGGAAGTGATCACTGTATATGAGAAGAAGCAGGATAGATTAGTTAAGATCGGTGGACTTAAGGTTCCTAAGGATAACCTTACTGATTTTTATAAGAAACCAGTTTGGGTTGGCATTGGAGCTGATGAGCATAGAGCACTTACACTGCTTATACAGCAGATGGATAGCGATAAGTATATTGAACTTCCTATAGGTTCTACAGATGGTGGTGCCGGAGCAGAAGATAAGGAAGAAACAGTTGCTGACTTTGTAGAGAAGATACTTCCGATTATTGATAATCTTGAGTATGCATCAAAGTTTGCACAGGATCCTGATAATCCATATACAAAGGGTATTATCCAGAGCTACGAAAATGCAGTTAAAATCCTTGAGGAAAATGGAATTACTATAATCTCTGGAGAAGGAGAGCCGTTTGACTTTAATCTCCAAAATGCAGTAGCGCATATTGCTGATGTGGATCTTCCAGAGAATACTGTAAAGCAGGTAATGCAGACAGGGTATGTATATAAGGGTAAAGTAATCCGTACTGCATCTGTAATAGTAGCAAATTAGTACTAAGATTTACAAGAATGTAATATAAATAAATGGTATATAAAAAATGAGACAAACAGCATTAAGCCGTTTGTCTCATTTTTCATTCTACATAATGATTTATATTACTTATAGGTTTTTAATATCTTTTGGATACTACTGTGGTCCCTGATACTGAGCTCCACCGAAGCCAAGTACAAGATAACCGATAAGTGGTAAAAGGATAAGAAGTGCAATCATTCCGCCGCCCTGTCCAAATGCTGCTGCAAGCTTAATAGCTATAAGAATAGCCCAGATAAGTGAACCAACACATGGGATAAGGATAAGAAGGAATAACCAACCATTTCCTGTAGCAATCTTTGTTAACCAATAAACGTTGAGGAAAGGAACCCAAGCGTACCATGAAGTAACACCTGCCTTCTCAAACATCTTCATAAGTGCGAGTGCCTCAACTACATATACGATAGCGTAGAAGATAAGCTCTCCGATAATCATTCCTGCACTCATTTCCTGCTGACCATAACCATAGTCACCGAATGAGGCAAATGTTGTAAGTAGATTTAACATATTTAACCATCCTCCCTTTGTTATAAAACGGTATTCATTATGTAGCAGGTATGTGCATGGCACACACCTAGAGCTACTATATCAAAAATCTTCCATTTATACAAGAATTTTCTTTATTTAACGGTTTCTATAATGTAAAATAGACGTGTATGACGGTCTCCTCTGTCTATAAGAAAGGAAGGTATTGTATGGCGGAAATTAATAGTTACAAGTGTAGTAACTGTGGGGGTATGCTACAATTTAGTTCAGAGAAGCAGATGATGGTCTGTACATCTTGTGGCTCTGAGTATGCAGTAGCACAGTTTGATCAGGCGGCTGCGGTCGCGGGAGAACAGCAGTATCAGGCAAAGACTGATACATGGGATGTGCAGGGAGAAGGACTTGTAGTTTACGAATGTAAAAATTGCGGGGGTGAAGTTGTTGGTGATCAGACAATGGCGTCAACCAAGTGTCCTTACTGCGATAGTCCTATCGTTATATCAAGTAAGTTTGAAGGTTCGCTAAAACCTGATCTGGTTATTCCATTTAAGCTTGATAGAAAAGCTGCAGAGCAGAAGCTTAGAGACCATGTTAACAGCATAAAGCTCGCGCCAGCAGCATTTAAGTCAGGTAATCATATTAAGGAACTGAAGGGTGTATATGTTCCTTTCTGGTTGTTCGATGCTAAGTGTCATGCAAGCGGAAGATATGAAGCTACTCATGTACATAAATCTTCAGATGCTAGTTATGAATATACTGAGACAGAGTACTATGATGTACTTCGTGAAGGTGATATGGCATTTGAAAATGTGCCTGCTGATGCATCTAAGCAGATGGATGATAAGCTTATGGATTCTATAGAACCTTATGACATCAGTGCTGCTGTACCTTATAGTTCTGCTTATATGGCAGGTTATATGGCCAACAAGTACGATGTATCACCTGAAGAGTGTCAGGTTAGAGCTGATGAGAGGATGCAGCATACTGCAATGGATCTTCTTAAAAATCAGGTAAAGGGTTACAATTCTGTCAGAGAGACGGGAAGTAACTTCTATAAACATAGTGGTAGTTACAAATATGCGCTATATCCTGTTTGGCTACTGAATACAGTCTGGAATGGTAACAAGTATGTATTCGCTATGAATGGACAGACTGGAAAGTTAGTAGGAGATGTTCCTTATAGCAAGGGTAAGTTCTTTGGAGTTCTCTTTGGAGTTCTGGCCGTAATATGGGCAGTCTTGATTGGCATAGTTGCCGCAACTGGAAATCTTGCTGCTACAGGAATTGTCGGAACAGGAGTTGTTGCATTAATCGTAGCGCTACTCGTTGCATTTTCTATGAAAGGTAAGACGAAGAGTGTTCATAAGGGAACTAAGGCTTTGGATTTTGTGGTAAATGGAAGCTTTAAACTTACGAATTCCTTCGATAATTTCCTTCGTAAGCAGGTGGATAAGAAACCAAAACAGCAGAAAAATTAATTCAAAATATATAGCTTGGTAGGTTAATTGGTGAATAAGAATAATGATAATTATATACAGAGTCCTGTGAAGAGATTCATAGAGGATTATAAGCAAGCTAACAAAGTGCGCCTTCATATGCCTGGGCATAAAGGCGCCTTTGGTTATGATGGAGATATTACTGAGATTACAGGTGCTGATAGCTTATATGAAGCAGATGGAATTATAGCTGAGAGTGAGAAGCAGACGTCGGATCTTTTTGGGACATATAGGACATTTTATGGAACAGAAGGTTCTTCTCAGTTGATTAAAGCCATGTGCTTTCTTGCGGTTCAGAGATCATCTTCCGATAGACTTGTTATTCTAGCAGCCAGAAATGCGCATAAGTCCTTTATCTATGCATCGATGCTTCTGGGATTTGATATTAAGTGGATAAGTCCGAAGAGAGATTCATATTCTCTATGTAAATGTGATCTTTCCGCTTCTGAGCTAGAAGAAGTATTAAAAAATGAAATGAAGCCCGGAACCGATACAAACCTGGCTGCAGTTTACATAACTTCACCGGACTATTTAGGTAATATCCTTGATATAAAAGGTTTAGCCTCAGTTGCACATCAGTTTGGGCTCCCATTAATGGTAGATAATGCTCATGGAGCGTATCTTAAGTTTCTAGAGGGCAGTGATCTTCATCCTGTCTCTCTCGGAGCAGATATAGTATGTGACTCAGCTCATAAGACGCTTCCTGTACTTACGGGTGGTGCCTATCTTCATATATCTAAAGATAGTCTATTTATAGATAGTGAAAATATAGTAAGAAAGGCTCTTCTGATGTTTGGTTCGACTAGCCCTTCTTATCAGATACTTGAATCCCTCGACATGGTGCCAGAGAGGCTGGGGAAGCTACATTTTGGAGAAACTGTAATAAGAATTGCTGAGCTTAAAAGGAATCTTGCAGAGATGGGATATAGGGTCTGTGGTACAAGTGATGATATGTTATATGAACCCCTTAAGATCACTATAGAACTAAGCGGCACCGGTATAGACGGAGTTAGTATATTATCGCTACTAAGTAAGAGTGGGATAGAGTGTGAATATGCGGATCCTGATTACCTTGTAACGATGTGGTCTCCTTATAATGAGTATCCTGGAGACTATGATAGATTCTTAGATAAGATGCGGGAGATAACAAGCGGATTATCTCCAAATGCTGAGAAAGAAGAATCTAATATAATAGAAGACTACACTTTGCCTGAGGTTAAGTACCAGCCGTATGAGATAATGTATAAGCCTCATTTCACTGAGCAGCTAGATGACAGCCTAATAGGAAGAGTTGCGGCAGATACTATGATAAGCTGTCCACCAGCTATAGCACCTATAGTTGCAGGAGAAGTGATTGACGAGAATGTATTAAAAGTGTTAAAACATTATAAAATAAAAACACTAGAAGTTTTAAAGGTATGATAGAGGATAAAGATATGGTTGTAAGAGATGAAGTAAGAAAAATGAAGCTTGTGGCACCACTTGTTGCTGCACTTAGTAATGAAACAAGATGTGCTGCGCTTTCTAAGATAGCTGAGAAGCTTGTTGAGAAGCAGAGTGAAATCTTTGCAGAGAACAAGAAGGATCTTGAATATGCAGAGCAGGCTGGAGTTGCTGCTCCTATAGTAAAGAGACTTAAGTTTGATGAGGGTAAGCTCCGTGATGTTGTAGCTGGTATTAATCAGCTTATTACACTTGAGGATCCTATCGGAAAGGTAACTCTTGATAGAGAACTGGACGAAGGTTTAAGACTTACTAGAGTAACATGCCCTATAGGAGTTATCGGTGTAATCTTTGAGGCTAGACCTGACGCACTTGTTCAGATATCTTCACTATGTATAAGAAGTGGTAACTGTCCCGTTCTTAAGGGCGGTAAGGAGACTACTTATACAAACCGTATTCTCTTTGGAATAATATATGATGCTGTTAAGGAGGCCGGATTCCCAGACGGATGTATGCTTCAGGTGGAACAGCATAATGAAATTGATGAGCTTCTTACATGTGATGGCCTGGTTGATCTTCTGATACCTCGCGGATCAAATGCATTTGTAAGATACATTATGGATAATACTCATATCCCAGTAATGGGTCATGCTGATGGTGTATGTCATATATATGTAGACAGTAAGGCTGATATAGAGAAGGCTATCTCTATTATAATAGATGCGAAGACTCAGTATACTGCTGCATGTAACGCCGTTGAGACACTTCTTATTCAGAGAGATGATGTACTTAAGAAGAACTTTATTCCAAGACTCATTACAGCACTTGCTGAAAATGGAATAAAACTCCGTGGTACTAAGGAAGTGACAGATCTTGTAGATGCTTACTATGAGAATGAGTCTAAGGATGGATCCCTTGATTATGAGTCAGTAGATGAGTCAGACTTTAAGGAGTATCTTGCGCTTATAGTATCAGCTAAGTTTGTAGATAATGTAGACGAAGCTATAGATCATATCAATCTTCATGGTTCACATCATACAGATGCTATAATTACTGAAGATGATGCGACAGCAGAGAGATTTATGCAGCTTGTAGATTCAGCTGGTGTATATCAGAACTGTTCTACCAGATTTGCAGATGGCTTCCGTTATGGATTCGGCGCAGAGGTTGGTATCAGTACCAGTAAGATTCATGCCAGAGGACCAGTTGGACTAGAGGGTCTTGTGACTTATAAATACAAGCTTGTTGGTAAGGGACAGATTGTTGGTGATTATGCAACTGGAAAGAGTGCATTTCATTTTAAAGATTTATAAAATATTTGATAACTAGAGTAATAGTCGAATAAATATAGTATATGAGATATAAAATGTGACAAGTGACGGGTGGTTGCTTGTCACATTTTCTTGTATTCCGTCAATTGACAAATATTTCTCTAGAGTATATAAAAGAATATGTTTGTTTAGTATGGGATGAATTATGTATGAATATGGGAATCATACAAATAAAGAGAAAGAATAGTTGGTGTTTGATATGAAAAATTATGATGATGAGTTTGAAGTATCTCAAGATAACAAGATGGGTAGTCTGCCAGTAAAGCGACTGATAGTGTCTATGTCGCTGCCGATGATGATATCTATGCTGGTGCAGGCGCTCTA
The DNA here is from genome assembly GCA_902760415.1 of uncultured Lachnospiraceae bacterium. Taxonomy (GTDB): domain Bacteria; phylum Bacillota; class Clostridia; order Lachnospirales; family Lachnospiraceae; genus Eubacterium_Q. Next base: position 28,876 of record CACWGK010000004.1, on the reverse strand, counting down.
TAATATAGTTGATAGTTTCTTTGTAGCACAGGTCAGTGAGGATGCCCTCACAGCGGTTACGATGGCATTTCCACTTCAAATGATGATAATATCTGTAGGAAGTGGTACAGGTGTAGGTATAAATGCACTTCTTTCAAAAGCACTTGGAGAGAAGAATCAGAAGAGAGTTAATAAGGCGGCTAATAATGGTCTGTTACTCACGCTTCTTAGCTTTATAGTTTTTATTGCAGTTGGACTTTTTGTGGCTGAACCATTTATCAGATCACAGACAGATGATCCAAATATTATAAATATGGGCTCAGGTTATCTGTATACCTGTTGTACGCTTTCACTTGGAGTATTCTTCCAGATGACATTTGAGAGACTACTTCAGTCTACGGGACGTACACAGCTTAGTATGATATCTCAGATAACTGGAGCGGTGATCAATCTAATATTTGACCCTATATTTATCTTTGGATACTTTGGTGTACCTGCTATGGGAGTTATGGGTGCAGCCTATGCAACAGTGCTAGGACAGTCAGTTGCTGCTATAGTTGGTCTTATACTTAATAAGAAGTACAATACTGATATTAAGATTACTTTAAAGAAGATGTTTAAACCGTCCTGGAAAACAATCGAGAAGATATATGCAGTAGGTATTCCATCTATTCTTATGATGGCTATAGGTTCTGTAATGTCATATAGTATGAATAAGATACTTGTTGGTTTTTCAACAACTGCAGTTGCTGTATTTGGTATATATTTTAAGCTTCAGAGCTTTATCTTTATGCCTGTTTTCGGACTAAATAATGGACTTATTCCTGTTCTTGCATATAACTTTGGTTCAAGAAGCAGGGATAGAATCCGTGAAGCTATAAGATTTGCTATGGTACTTGCATTATCTATTATGATAGTTGGAACCATTGTTTTCTGGGCTGTACCTAAGCGCCTTCTACTATTATTCAAACCATCAGATTATATGATAACTCTTGGTATTCCAGCACTTAGGATTATAAGCTTATCATTTCCTATAGCAGCACTCTGCATAGTAATGGGTTCTATGTTCCAGGCTTTTTCAAAGAGTAAGTATTCGCTTCTTATATCGATAGGAAGACAGCTTGTGGCACTGATTCCAGCTGCCTGGTTACTCGCTCAGACAGGAAATGTACAGAATGTATGGTGGGCTTTTCCTATAGCAGAGGCAATGTCACTATTCCTTTCTACCTTCTTCTATAAGAGGATTAACCGTAATATAGTAATGCAACTATAGTTTATATTATATTCCTGAAAAATGACAAATAGTAAATTAACAAAAAAAGAAAAGACTAGTAAGTTAGATGTGGCAAGATATGTCCTTCTTGGAATCTGTTTGATTCCAGAGGGTATAGTTCTTGTCACTTTTTTATGTTACTTTATATTCTATCTTATACCTGAAAAGGGTATATCGAAGGTCCTGCATGAACAGGATATTGATGTATGGTGTCTTCTAGCGGTAGCGATGTTTCTGGCGATTACTATAGCAGGACTGATCAGAACCAGAAGAAAGATGAAAGCGGTTCTTCTAACTGGATTTTTGATGAAAGTGGCAGTCTTTTTGACGCTCATGGGAATGTTGATTCGAGAAGATGATGTTTCAAGATCGGTGCCTAATACATTCTTTGGAATTGCTATAGGTATAGTGGTGGTTCTCTTCTATATATTTAATTCTGTTAAAGAGACTAATCCTAAAAATAATAAGCCACCGAAGTTTGAGGCTGCACCAAGACGTATAGAGTTTAATGGATTTGATGTTGAGGGAGCACGTGCCAGAGCAAGAGAGGAATATCTATATTTACATAATAAGAATCCCGAACAGCTCACGAGTGACGATAATTACTTGATTGATAGATACGCAGTGGGTGAGGTTGCTTATCTTGTTACATGGCTTGTGAGAAAAGGATTTGTAAGCGAATCCTTTAAGAAGAAATGTAAAAATAGCAGCGAGATAAATAAGTATTTCTTTGATAATGCAGTAGTTTCACATTCGGATCCTGCAGTTTTTGTTCTTCAGTATCTGAAGGGGAATCTGCGAAGGTCAGATGTGAAAAAAGAGATTCATTTTTTCCTGGACTATTATGTATTAGATCCTGATGAGAAGTATCTAAGGTTTACTCATCCAGCTCCAGATACACTTATGAGAATAAATGCGGATGTTACAAGAGATAGATATCTATTTGATTATTACAGATACGTTGTTTCTGCTCCTGAAGAGGATATCAGAGTGATGTATTGCAGAGCTTTTTCATGGGAACGATACCGCATATTTGAAAAGATTCTTGATGATAGATATAAGGATGTGGTTCTCTTTATCAGTGAAGGACGGAGTAGTAGAAGTATTGACAAAGGAATTCTTCATTCAAATGTATATAACGCTGATCTTAAGATTATTATTAAGGATGGAGTGAGTGATACATATCTTAAAGCAATTTGCGATTCATTTGACCCAGATGCCGAGCGTATAACCACAGAACTCTGTGAGAGAATCAGCAGTGAGATACTTCCGGGACAAGGTGTTTCTGCGGAAGCTATTATGGGAGGTCTTTCTCCTTTTGAATTAGAGATATTTAAACCTATATCAGAAGAAGAAAAGGGATATCTAGTTACTGCAAAGATTGATGGTCTAGAGAATAAGTATCCTGATCATTATACAAAGGAAACATCAGGAGTTATAGTTTGCTGGATCATAAGGGGTGGAGTGCTGGTTAGTGTGCATCCTCTGTTCGGAAGTTACAGTCCATGGGATTTTGAAGAAACATATCTATACAAGAGAAGATTAGGAAGAACACGTGATAGATCTGAGCTGATAAAGGTTCGTACAGTTCCTGAAAGATTTATAAATCAACCTACAGATTATATATATATGTCCCCTGAAATGAGCGAGATTAAGAACTATTATGACAGCATGATAGAAGCTCTTATGATGAAGGGACTGGTAGATTACTATGATATTCAGGTTATAAATGATGAAAAATATGATATTCCAAGGAAACTTGTAATTCAGGGACATAGTATAACCAACATCGATAAAATAGTCATTTCTGCTAATATTTTACTATAGCGATAATAATTCCAAATAATTACTTAAGGTAATCTTAAGGATTTTTTTATGTTTAGATTATAGAATGTTTACACAAGATATGGTAATATTTACAAGGTTTTAAAGTTAAAGTAACAATATATTATATGAAGGAAAGGTTTAAGTATTATGGAAAACAACATCCAAGAGACAACTAATCAAACCTCAGAGGAAACCCCAAAGAAGGTAAACTGGAATGAAAAGTATGGAAAAAAGACCGGTAAGAAAAAAGGCAAGAAGGGTCTTATTATAGGACTTTCTGTTGGCGTAGTAGTTCTTGGTCTTGGTATATTCGGGTTCTTTAAAGTTAAGAATGCTGTTAAAACTGCACAGGATACGTTAGCAAATGATGCTACTGTAGTTGAGGCATATGGAGAAAAGGATATGTCTACATATATCGATGTTATTGGTTCTGTTGAGAGCCAGAATGTCGAAAATGTTTATACATCTCTTACATATCCTGTAAAAGAGGTAAAGGTTAAGGTAGGCGACCACGTAAAGAAGGGTGATGTTGTCTGTGTAATAGATGAAACAGAGATTGATACTAAGATAGCTGATCTTGAAGCTCAGGCATCTGATGCAGATAGACTTGCTGCTAAGCAGATTGAGACAGCTAATCATACAGTAAGTACTGCATCAGCTACGCAGAGTAGAAGTCTTGAATCAGCTAATAAGTCTATTAGTGAGGCTAAGAAAGCATTTGAGGATGCAGATACAGATTATAATGAAAAGCTTGCAGATTATAATGCGGCATTATATAAGGCTGCACAGACAGCTACAAGTACTGATGCGATAGAGAATAATGCTGAAGTTAAGTCAACAAAGGCTGCTCTGGATACTGCAAGTACTACATGGTACGCAAAGCAGTATGCATATGATCAGGCAACTAGCGCATATAGCGATACAGCAGAAACTGCTGCTGAGGCATATACATCTGCTAAGGATTCAGCTGATGCAACTATAATCAGTAATACATCATCATATTCAGCAACTGCTAGTCAGCTTGCTTCATATTATGATATGAAGGGTAAGACCATTATCATTTCCCCAATCGATGGTGTTGTAACAAGCGTTAGTGCTGTTGAGGGTGTTCCTTGTAACGGTGCTGTTATGACAATTCAGGATGATAAGAATCTTCAGTTAAGTGCTGACATTAAGGAAAAAGATTACTTCAATGTTAAGGAAGGCATGGAAGTAGAGTTTACTAGCAGTACACTTACAAATGTAACTGGTACTGGTAAGGTATCAAATCTTAATAACTTTGCAACAGCAAATGTTTCGGCTGCAGGAGCAGGTAGTGGTGCAGCAGCTGCAGCAGGTGCTGCAGGCGCTGCTGTCGATAATACATTTACAGCAACACTTACTATAACTGATTATACTGATATGCTTATCGGTATGAAGATGAAGGCTCGTATCTCTACTGGAAATGAGATGACAACTAATGCAGTTGCATATACAGCAATTCTCGGTAGTGCTGAGGGTGATTATGTATTTGTTGCAAACGATATGGGAAATGGTTTGTATCAGGTTGAAAAGAAGTTTGTTGATAAGGGAATGAGTGGTGACTATTATACTCAGATTACCGGCGGTGAGCTTGAAGAAGGAGATCTTGTTATATCTTATCCAAGTACTGTAACTGAAGGTGCAATTATTGCTATCAACGAAAAAGATGCAGATTCCAAGGACGGAAGTGTAGTAGAAGAAAAAGATACAGAAGAAAAAGATACAGAAGAAGAATAAAGGATGTGACTGCAATGAATAAAGTTATAGAAATGCAGCACATTAATAAGAAGTACTATGAAGGTATGGAAAATGAGCTGCATATACTTCATGATATAGATCTTACAGTGTGTGATGGTGAGTTCGTTGCATTAGTTGGTGAATCAGGTTCTGGTAAATCAACTATGATGAATATCATCGGTGCGCTGGATAGACCAACCTCAGGACAGTATTTTCTAGCAGGCGAAGATATATCAACTATGGATGATGATCGCCTGAGTGAGATACGTAATAGAGAGATAGGCTTTGTGTTCCAGAGTGCATATATGATTCCTAGAATCTCAGCAGTGGAAAATGTTGAAGTGCCACTTATGTATTCTGGTATGTCAAGAGGCGAAAGAAGAGATAAGGCTATGTACCTCCTGGAGATGGTAGGTATGGGCGAGAGATATAAGCATAAGGCAAATGAGTTATCTGGTGGACAGAATCAGAGAGTTGCCATAGCTAGAGCTCTTGCTTGTGATCCTTCCATCATTTTGGCCGACGAACCTACTGGAGCTCTTGATTCAAAGACCGGACATCTTATTATGGATATATTCCATAGACTTCACGATGAACAGCATAAGACAATAGTTCTTATCACACATAGTAAAGAGCTAGCTGCAGAAACTCAGCGCGTTATAACAATCAGCGATGGTTGTATCGTAAAGGATGCAGTTAATGAACTCTTTGCTATGAGAAGAGATGCTCGTAAGAAGGATCCAAATGCAGATAAGATGAGTCTTGAAACCAGTATGAACAAAGGAGGTGAAGCATAATGTCATTTTATGAAAATCTCCGATTAGCCTGGTCTTGTATTAAATCTAACAAGATGCGTTCAATACTAACAATGCTTGGTATTATCATTGGTATTAGTGCGGTTATCACTATATCAACACTTGGTTCTTCATTAAAGGAAACTATATCTGGAACATTTTCGGATATGGCATCAACTAATCAGCTTGCTTTTATGTGGATTTATAATGGTGAAGGAGAAGAGGATGTCCCATATCCTTTTAATCTTGAAAACAGTTATGCTTTTAAACAGGATTTTGCGGGACAGATTTCATCAGTTCTTCTTTCAGATAGTGTAGGTCCCGCAAACTACTTCTATGGTGATGATAAGAATCCTGTTGATGATAATAAGAAGACGGTATCGTTATACGGATACGCAGAAGGATATTGTGAGACTCAAAAAGCTGAAATTACTATGGGACGAGATCTAGAGTTCCAGGACAGTTTTGAGAACAGAAAAGTATGCGTAGTATCTGATAACTTTGTAAAGTATGCGCTTGATGATGATCCAAATCCAATAGGAAGAAGAATAGAAGTTGAAACTACTGATGGTATGGTTGTCTCGGCATATGTCATTGGTGTATATAAGGAGAATGATAAGCAGTCTAGACTTACTGGTCAGGCAAAGGTTTCTGATAAGAATAAGGTTACTGATATGATCATTCCGGTATCATATGCTTGGGATCTTCTGGATAAACCTGAAAATGAAAGAGTAAATGAAGTCTTATATATTAACGGTGCTCCTGGAGTAGATGGAGTAAAGTTAAAAGAAAACATAACAAACTATTTTGAATCCAAAAAAGATTCTGACCATATGGACTACTTTATATATATCCAGAGTCTGGAGGAACAGCTTAAGACTATAAGTAAGGTTATGGATGTTATAACTATAGTTATCTCAATCATAGCTGCTATCTCTCTTCTGGTTGGTGGTATAGGTGTTATGAATATCATGCTCGTATCTGTAATCGAGCGTACTAAAGAAATAGGTATAAGAAAAGCACTGGGTGCTAAAAATAAGGTTATTGAAGCTCAGTTCCTGGTTGAGTCGGTGCTTATATGTGCCATAGGTGGTATTCTGGGAATCTTGTTCGGTCTTCTCAATGGTGGAATAATTGCTATCGTTGCAAAGGGCATTGTATCGAAGTCAGAGGAGTACTCATTTATTTCTGTAAATGTTTCACCACCTATACTTATGATCGTTATATCATTTTTATTCTCAACTCTTGTAGGTATAGTATTCGGATTATATCCTGCTAGAAGAGCGGCGAGATTATCACCTATCGATGCACTTCGTTACGAATAAAGTTAGTTTATGTATTTACGTATTGACAAGGCATATGGTGTATTGTAAATTATCAGTGACTGAGTTATCTCAGTCACTGATTTTTAACTTATGTAGTAAGTTGATATAGTAACAATTTGATTATTGGTATTGAGTATCAGAGTAGGAGTAGTGATTATGATATTTGATAAGTTAGTAGAGATAATGATGGATCAGCTTTCAGTTCAGCCACAGGATATTACACCAGAGACCTCATTTAAGGATGATCTTGCTCTGGACTCACTTGATTTATATGATCTTGTTATGGCACTTGAGGATGAGTTTAATATAGAGATGCCAACTGAGAGAGAATCCGAGATAGAGACTATAGAGGATCTTATCCGTATCCTTAAGGAACTTGGTGTAGAAGAGTAATAACGAATTAGTATATAAAACTCGTGGCAAATGGATACATCCATTTGTCACGTTTTTTTGCGGATATTCATCATATGACTGACTTGTAAGATATAGAAAGGAAGATTATGTATTCATTTAATACAAGGGTTAGATATAGTGAGCTTGCTGAGGATAAGAAGGCGAGCCTTGTATCGATAATAAACTATTTTCAGGATTGCTGTACATTTGAAGCTGAGGATGGAGATATTGGCCTCCCATGGCTTGCAGAGCATGGTACAGCATGGATGCTTACTGGTTGGCAGATACACGTGGTGAGACGTCCTAAATACTGCGAACATATAAAGGTAACAACTTGGGCATGTGGATTTAAGTACTTCGTGGGTAAGAGAAGCTTTACTATTAGGAAGCTTAATGAAGATGGCACCGAAGGAGAGGTTCTCGTATATGCCATGTCTGAATGGGCGTATGTAAATGTAGCTAAAGGCCTTCCTGAAAAGAATGTTCCAGAGAAAGAGATAGAGGTTTATGGCCTAGTTGCTCCTATCGAAGAAAGATTTGATGAGTTTGGACTTACTGAATATGTTGAGTTAGATCCTGAAAGAACTGTACTAAAGGGAAGGATTCAGACTCCAGATATTAGTGATATGAAGCAGGAAACCGATATTGTGGTTACAGCAGATAATCTGGATACTAATCATCATGTAAATAATGGACAGTATGTAGCACTTGCTAAGTCAGTTATTCCGGAAGAGATTGATGTTAAACATTTTAGAGCTGAGATAAAGATGCAGTCGGTTCTGGGAGATGTTATACGTCCATATATTTATAGGGAAGAAGATAGAATAATAGTTATACTAAATGATGAAGAAGGAAAGCGTAAGCTTACAACAGAGTTCTTTATATAGAAAAAAAGAGTGTTTTCAAATTAATGAAAACACTCTTTTGCTATATTACTTAATTTGTGATGTTATTAACCAAGAACAACCTCAACCTTATGTGATGCTCCATCACCTACAAATGGGATAACACATCCCTCTACAGCCTTGCCGTCGATTGTAAGTGAAGCAACACCCTTCTCAATATGGTTAGGATTCTTAACCTCAATCTCGTATGTATCGCCACGGAACTGACGAGTAGCATTGAAGCCGTCCCAAGCTGATGGAATAGAAGGATCAACCTTAAGTCCGTTCCAATCAGGTGTGATACCAAGGATATACTGGCTGATAGCTACAAAGTTCCAAGCAGCTGTACCAGTAAGCCATGAGTTCTTAGCTTCACCCTGACGTCCAGCATCCTTACCAGCAACCATCTGAGCATATACATATGGCTCTGTTCTATGAAGATCTGAGATATCCTCAAGGAATGCAGGAGCTATACGTGAATACCAGTCAAATGCTTTATTACCCTGTCCTGCATAAGCAGCAGCACAGATCATCCATGCATTGTTGTGGCAGAATACACCAGCGTTCTCTTTATAACCAGCAGGGTATGTTGAAATCTCACCATACTCAATATAGTACTTTGTAAATGCAGGGTTGTTAAGAACAAGACCATACTTGCAGCCAAGTCTTTCTTCAACTGCATTGATAACTTTCTCAGCCCATCCGTCTTCCTTGCCAATATCAGACATGATACCGAAGCCCTGTGGCTCGATGAAGATCTTACCTTCTTCACATTCCTTAGAACCAACCTTACGTCCAAGATCGTCGTATGCTCTGATGAACCATTCACCGTCCCAACCAAACTTCTTGATTGTTTCCTTCATCTTATCGATTTCAGCCTGAGCTGCAGCAGCCTCAGCCTCGTCGCCCTTATACTTGCAAAGTGCAACATAATCAGGACCAGCATAAGTGAAGAGTGTAGCAACGAAGATAGATTCAGCTGTATCTGAGAATCCTTTGTCGCCATACTTAGGTGATGTATATGTCTGGAAGCTTTCTCCTGGTGTATCTGACCAGCATGAAAGGTTTAGACAGTCATTCCAGTCAGCTCTCATAGAAAGTGGAAGTCCGTGAGGACCAACTTCCTTAGCAACCTTGTAGAAGGACTGCTTTAAGTGATGCATCATTGACTGAGCGAGTGACTCATCATTTCTATATGGAACCTGCTCATCGAGGATTGAGTAATCACCTGTCTCCTTGATGTAAGCAGCTGTTGACATGATCATCCACAGTGGATCGTCTGAGAAGTTACCACCGAGAGTATCATTTCCCTTCTTAGTAAGTGGCTGATACTGGTGGAAGCATCCACCATCTTCGAACTGTGTAGCAGCCAGATCAAGGATTCTCTCACGAGCTCTATCAGGAATCTGATGAACGAATCCAAGAAGATCCTGGTTAGAATCACGGAAGCCCATACCACGTCCGATACCTGACTCGAAGTATGAAGCGCTTCTTGACATATTAAATGTAACCATACACTGATACTGATTCCAGATATTAACCATACGGTCAACCTTCTCATCTGGAGTCTTAACTGTATACTTAGATAGAAGATCGTCCCACATCTTTACATTTTCTGCAAATGCTGCGTCAACCTTCTCAGGTGTGTTGTACTTTTCAATCATTGCATATGCTTTAGACTTGTTCATGCTGCCGTCAGCATTCCACTTGTCAGCACCATTTTCAACATATCCAAGCATGAATACGAGAACCTTCTCTTCACCTGGAGCAAGAGTAATCTTAAGTGAGTGAGAAGCAATAGGTGACCATCCATCAGCCTTTGAGTTATTTGACTTGTTAGCAAATACTGCATCAGGTCTATCAAAGCCGTTGTAAAGTCCCATGAAGCTTTCTTTATCGCAATCATATCCGTCGATATCAGCATTAACTGTGTAGAATGCGAAGTGATCACGACGCTCTTTGTACTCTGTCTTATGGAAGAGTGTTGATCCTTCAACCTCAACCTCACCAGTATTGAAGTTTCTCTGGAAGTTTGTTGAATCATCTTCAGCGTTCCACAGGCACCACTCAAGGAATGAGAAGAGTGTGAAGCTTTTTGGAGATGTTCCTTCGTTTCTAAGAACTACCTTCTGGATTTCTGCATTTTCACCCTGTGGTACGAAGAATGTAACTTCAGCTTTAAGCTCGTTCTTCTTACCAGTGATTATTGTATATCCCATACCATGACGGCACTGATAGAAGTCTAGCTCTGTCTTAACTGGTGACCATCCTGGATTCCATACTGTATCTTCATCATTAATATAGAAGTAACGTCCACCCATATCCACAGGAATATTGTTGTAACGATAACGTGTTATTCTACGAAGACGTGCATCCTTATAGAAATGATATCCTCCTGCTGTGTTGGAAATAAGTGAGAAGAATCCCTCTGTTCCAAGGTAGTTGATCCATGGATAAGGAGTTCTTGGAGATGTGATGACATATTCTCTCTTTGTGTCATCAAAGTAACCGAATTTCATGTGCTAGCACCTTTACCTTTCGTAATTTTGATAAGTGATACGACGCTAGATGTGCTCAATTTGGTATTGCTAACATTTAGCGCCGCAGATAAAATGATTATATTATAGATAGGGGCAAAAAACAATAAAAACAATCTGTTAGAAGTTTCGAATTAATGCGAGGTCTTAAGGACTTCTTAATGAAATGGGTTGTATAACAGTGCTATAAACAGAAAAAAGGTTTATGGTAAATTAATCGTTAAGGAGAGAAGAATGAAAGATATTATTCTATCAGCTAAGGATGTTCAGAAATCATTTTCTAATAACGGTGATATCACATCAGTTCTTACGAATGTCAGCATGGACATCTATAAGGGTGACTTCACAGTTATAATGGGATCTTCTGGCTCTGGAAAATCAACACTGTTATACGCTCTTTCGGGTATGGATAAGGCAACAGCGGGAGACGTTATATATAAAAGACCTGAAGAAAAGAGTGGAAAAGAAAGAGCAGTTAACATAACATCTTTAAAAGAAAAAAAGATGAGTGAGATAAGAACTAGAGATTTTGGTTTTGTATTTCAGCAGATGCATCTTGTCAGTAACCTTTCTCTGTTCGAAAATGTAGCAGTTACGGGATATTTATATAAGGAAAGAAGTGCTGCAGATACAAAGAAGAAAGCAGAAGAACTACTTGAGCGAATGGGCCTATCTGAGGTTAAGTCACATATCCCTTCCAGGGTATCAGGCGGTGAACAGCAGAGATGTGCTATAGCAAGAGCGGTAATTAACGATCCTGCTATAATATTTGCAGATGAACCTACAGGTGCTCTTAATAGAAGAAATACAAAGGAAGTCCTAGATCTTCTTACTGAACTGAATGAAAGTGGTCAGAGTATTGTGATGGTTACTCATGATATTAAGTCTGCTATTCATGGCAACAGGATATTATATCTTGAAGATGGAAATATAGTTGGAGAGCTTGAGCTTAGCCGATATGGAGAAAAGAATCCTGCCGGTGAAGTTGTTCAGGACAAGAAAGCTCGTGAAGCGCAGGTTAATGCCTGGCTTGAATCACTGGATTGGTAGGTGATTCATATGGAGATTATTACACTTGTAAAAGCGGGTATAAGAAGTAGAAAAGGCATAATGATTGGCTTTATGCTTCTCACATTATTAATCGTTGTCAGTATTATCACAATGATTGGGGTTAGAAAGAATTATGAGACTGCTAAGGATAAGGCTTATGAGATTGAAGATAAAGGTGTTATCATGGGCTTCTTCCGAGGAGAAAATCTTACTGATGAATTAAGAGAAAAACTTAGATCAAATGATAAGGTTGCTTCATTTGAAGAGGTAGAATCCCTTGTTGGTACGGATATAAGTGTTGGTGATAAATCTGATGGAAATGGATATCTTATAACTAAAATGATAGATACAGTTCCTATATATAATAATGATGAGACCTCACTTATTATGCCAGGGACTGAGGATTACGCGGATGCTAAGCTAAAAAAAGGAGAGATATACCTTCCATATGGATTAAAGAGCAGGTTTTCTACTAAAGTTGGAGAAAAGATAAAGATTTCATTTTTAGGTCAGACTAAAGAGTTTAGTATTAAAGGATTTGTACAGGAAGCCTATATGGGTTCGTCAATTGTGGGATATAAGACTGCCTTTATTAGTGACGAAGAGTATGATGATATATATTCATCAGTTCAGGAAAATATTAAGGATATAGATGTTGATGGATGGTCATATGGAAATATAGTATACATATATCCATCAGATAAAGCTAATCAGTCTTCAGACCGCCTTTTTAGAGATTTAACGATAGATACAAAGTTTGGTGATATGTGTCTTATGGCTATTACCAGAGAAGAATCGGAGCATTATACTGGAATATATATAAATATAATGCTCGCTGTTATTACTGGCTTTTCAATGCTTCTCTTTGCTATTTTTCTTATCGTGGCTGCACACAATATTAGTACTGAGATGGAAATAGATTATACAAATCTTGGGATATATAAGAGCCAAGGTTTTACTGACAGGACTATAAGGCTGGTATACGTTATAGAATATCTATTTGTTGAATTAGTTGGAATCATTCTAGGTGTGATTTTATCTATTCCATTTGAAAGATGGCTTAGCAGAGTATTTTTTTCACTAACTGCAATTCTGCCAGACAAGAATATTCCATTAGCTGAAAGTGCTATCTTTAGCATCCTTCTGTTCGCTATAACATTTGTATTCATTTATTTCTTTACAAGAAAAGTATCGAAGACTTCTCCTGTAAAAGCTATTACAAATGGAAAGGATGATTTTTACTTTGATAGCAGCTTAAATGCTCCCGTAAGAAAAGCTGGTATGAGTTTCTGGTTGGGACTTCGTCAGATTACCGCTGTACCTAAGAGATATATAAGTATAATTATGGTTACATCACTTCTTATCTTTTCTCTTATATCTCTGGAACTCATGGGAGGGTTTATCCAGTCGCGAAATGCGTTGCAGACTATGGGAGAACCTTTTTTAGATATTGAATATGGGTTTAAGGGTATACCTCCAAAAGGTTCTTCTGCGGAAATAGAGGAGATAGTAGAGAAATATACAGCGATAAAGGGCAGAAGATATAAGTCTCATATATATGTGACTGTTAATGGAGAGAAGCTCCAGAATGAAGTAATGGCTTATCCGAATGAACTGTCTTCAGTATATAAAGGACGAGGCATTAAGTATGATAATGAGATAGTTATTACTGATTCAGTCCAGAAGCTTCTTGATATAGATATAGGAGATACTGTACATATAGGTAGAAATGAATATTCAGCCGATTATGTAGTTGTAGGCCTCTTTCAGACAATGAACGATATGGGAAAATGTATATGTATGTCTACAGATGGACTTAGTAGACTTAAGGAAGATCCTGATGAGAAATATACAGCTGATGATCTCTCTATGCATGGAATAGTTTTAGAGGATGCTTCTGTAGGAGAGAGTATAAAAAAAGATATTGAGGCAAAGTACGGCGATGATATAGAAGTTGAAGCACATAACTTTGAAAAGGATGCTAAAGAGTTTTTAGATGTGTTCTATGTTGCTGCTGAGGCATCTCAGCTTACGATCTATGGTCTATCTATTATATTTGCACTTGTAACTGTTGTAATGGTGTGTACTAAAGCTTTTATACAGGAAAGAACTGATCTTGGTATATTAAGAGCAACAGGATTTAGCATAGGAAGAGTCAGAAGACAGTTTGCAACCAGGTTCGCAATTCTTTGCTCTATCAGTTCTGTGATAGGTGTTATACTTGGAAGACTATTTTCTGCAAAACTCATTTCATTTGTATTTTCACTTTTTGGAATATCCAGAGTTGAGCTTGAGTATGGTTTGTGTTTTTTTGTAAAACCATGTCTAATCTTTATAGTGATTTACTATGTTTTCGGATATATATCATCTCGTAAAGTGAAGAAGTTAAGTTCACGTGAACTGATAACTGAATAATATGATATAATAAGTCAGTGGAGCTCGCCAATGCTTCACTGGCTTGTTTTAGCCCAAGAGGGTATATTATTTCTTTGAATTAAAGGGGTATATATGAGAAAGATTCTTATAATAGATGATGATGCAGCACTTTCTGATATAACTAAGGAAATGTTGGAAAACTATGAATATACAGTAGAGCAGGCCTTTAGTGTAAGCGAAGCCTATGATTTGCTGACTGACAAAAAGTATGATCTTATACTTTTGGATATAAATCTACCAGATGGCGAGGGCTATGAGGTATGCCAGGAACTGAGACGTGTATCAACTGTTCCAGTTATATTTGCGAGTGCCAGGACAAATGTGGACGATAAAGTTGTAGGTTTTGAAATGGGAGGCGATGATTATCTTCCAAAACCATATTCGATGAAAGAACTGCTTGTGAGAGTGAATGCACTTATCAGGAGAGCCTATGGTTTTAGTGATAAAGAAGAGAAAGTAACCTTCGGAGATGTGGAGGTTGATCTGATATCCAGAAGTGTAAAGAAGTCAGGAAATGTAGTCAATCTGTCACTTAAGGAGTTTGATCTTTTGGCTTATCTTTGCAGAAATATGGGTACGGCTGTTCATAAGGATAGACTTCTATCTGAAGTCTGGGGAGCTTTTAGTGATGTAGATTCATCTACGCTCACGGTTCATATTAGATGGCTCCGTGAAAAACTGGAGGATGATCCTTCAAAGCCTGAACATATCAAGACTGTATTTAAAGTGGGATATATCATAGAGTAGAGGCGATAATGAATAAGAAGCTATTATTTGTGATAATTATATATATAGTAATCCTAACGACAGGCTCGGGGGTAATTATATCATTTATCAATAGAGATATTCAGGAGATTATTTCTGAGGAAGATGGAAATGGTACGATAGCTGTAGAGCTTAATGAAGTAAAGAATCTGATGTCAGAGGGTAACATAGAAGGAGCTACAGCTAAATGTGATGAGATAATCAGCTCTGAACTATCTGAACCGAAGATAGCATCATATGTCGCTCTAAAAATCTGGGGAGTGGTAGCGCTTAACGTAGTAGGCCTCTTAGCATTGATTTTATATATCTATAAACGTATCTTAAAGCCATTTGAGGATATGAAAGATTATGCTGGTGAGGTATCGAAGGGCAATCTAGACGTTTCTCTTAAAATGGACAGAGGTAACTTCTTTGGAGACTTCACCTGGGCCTTTGACAATATGCGTAAGGAGATAGTGAAGTCCAGAAATGCAGAGAAGACAGCGATTGAGAACAATAAGACCGTTGTTGCAACCCTTTCTCATGATATCAAGACTCCTGTTGCTTCTATAAGGGCTTATGCTGAAGCTTTTGAAGCCAATATGGATTCTACTCCTGAGAAGAGACAGAAGTATCTTTCTATTCTTATGGAGAAATGTGACGAGGTTACTAGACTGACTAATGACCTCTTTATACATAGTATATCAGAGATGGATAGACTGGAAGTAAGGGATGAATCTTTTGATATTATCAGCTTTATGAGAAAAGACGTAAGGGAGCTATTTGTAGATGTAAATGAGGTTGACATAATTCTACCAAATAGAGATTCCCTTGGGGAGGATGAAAAGTTTATTATAAATGCTGATCCAAAGAGGTTCCTTCAAATAATGGAGAATCTTAAGAATAATGCAGATAAGTATGCTAAGACAAAGGTTGAGATATCTCTGGAGTTACCTTCTTGTGATAAAGGTGGGAATTCCTCTTCGAAGGAACATAGCGCTATTATTCATTTCCGTGACTTTGGACCAGGTATAAAGGATGAAGAGATTCCATTTATAACAGGTAAGTTTTACCGAGGTAAGAACGTAGGTGATGAACCAGGATCAGGACTTGGACTTTATATAGTAAAGGAACTTGTCGACAAGATGGGAGGTAAATTATCCCTTATAAATAGGAATCCGGGGCTTGAAGTCATTATTTACATTTAATCTCTTGTGATATATAATCACTTGTTGCGAGGAACGCGGCAAGAGTAAAGAGACATATTATATATAGAAGGTTTAAGATTTTATGAAAAGGAGACCAGCTATGATTAAAGATGATTGTATATTCTGCAAACTTGCAAATGGAGTATTTCCTACTAATAAGATATATGAGGATGAGGATTTCACAGTAATCCTCGATGCTGCACCTGCAAATAAGGGGCATGCACTTATTCTGCCTAAGCAGCACTACACTAATCTTTTTGAGATAGACGATGAGGTTAGTTCGAAGGTTATGCCTCTTGCTAAGAAGGTAGCGACGGCTCTTAAGGAAGAGCTTGGATGTGATGGTATAAATGTAGTACAGAATAATGGAACTTCTGCAGGTCAGACTGTATTCCATTTCCATGTACATATTATTCCAAGATATGACAGCGATAATTTTGATATAGGTTGGCCACAGGGAGAACCTGATTCAGCTGAGCAAGCTGAACTTGCAGAGAAGCTTGCAGCAAGACTGTAGATAGATTCTGAGGGGTTATACAGAATCTTAGGAGGTAAAAGTAGATGGCATATGCATCAGAATTAAAGAAGTATAAGGATAAGGATGTTATTCAGCTGAAGGCTGGACGATATACAGCGACTATAGCTCCATTTTTAGGAAGTAATATCATATCTATGGTCGATGTTGAAAATGATATTAATTTCTTTAGAAAGGACGAGAGTCTTTCTATAGAGGAACTTAAGAATAGCGCAGAGGTTTATGGATTCCCAACACTTCTGTATCCTAATAGACTTAGAGATGGAATCCTTAAGACAAGCGATGCTGTGTATACATTTCCTATCGTAGATATAGAGGGCAACAATGCACTTCATGGCTTTCTTCATAAGAGAGAGCATAGCGTAGTTGATATGAGAGTTGTTTGTGATTCAGCAATCGCTAAGACTGAATATATATATGATGAGAAGGATCCATTCTTTGAGACTTTCCCACTCAAGTTTAAGGCGGAGTATACATTTACACTGTCTGATGAGGGAATGCATTATGAGTTTACTGTAACCAATATGTCAGATAAGCAGTTGCCTTATGGTGTCTGCAATCATACAACTATAAATGGTCCTTTCACAACAAATGGTGATCCTCTGGGTACACGTATCTTTGTTACTATTGGAGATAAGTGGCCACTTAATCAGAGGAGTCTTCCAACTTGTGACTTTATATCACTCGATAATCATGATAGACAGTATCTTACTGGATCTATGATTCCAGTAAAGCATGTTATCAATAATGATGTATATAACTGCGAGACATATGAAGTGGATGGCCTTCCTTTCAGAGGTGCTATTATTACAGATGTTGCGACTGGAAATGAGATTCGTTATGAAGTAGATAATAACTTTAAATTCTGGGTTATCTGGAATGATGGCGGAGAGAAGGGTTACTTCTGTCCAGAACCATCTACCTGGATGATCGATGCTCCAAATCTTCCGCTTCCTGGCGAAGAATCCGGTTATGAGGAACTTGCTCCCGGTAAGTCCAAAACTGTTAGAGAACACATTTATAGCAATATTAAGTAATTATTATGCAACACATCTCTTTTTTCTATACACTACCAATAGTGGATGACAAAAGAAGAAAAATCTTATATAATGACATATTGTGGCGACTTTGCCACTTTATAGTATCAATAAATATTATTTAGGGGAGATAAAAAATGGAGCGTAGATTTTTTACATCCGAGTCCGTAACTGAGGGACATCCGGATAAAATCTGTGATCAGATTTCTGATGCGATTCTTGATGAGCTTCTTCGTCAGGATCCAAACAGCCGTGTAGCTTGTGAGACAAGCTGTACTACAGGACTTGTTCTGGTAATGGGTGAGATAACAACAAATGCAAATGTTGATTTCCAGAGAATTGTCAGAAACACAGTTAGAGAGATTGGTTATGACAGAGCAAAGTATGGTTTTGATTGTGATACATGTGGCGTAATGATTGCTCTTGATGAACAGTCACAGGATATTGCACTTGGAGTTGATAAGGCTCTCGAGGCAAAGGAAAATCAGATGAGTGATGAAGAGATTGAGGCTATTGGTGCTGGTGATCAGGGACTTATGTTCGGATATGCATCAAATGAGACACCTGAACTTATGCCTTATCCTATCTCTATGGCTCATAAGCTTGCACTTAAGCTTACTGAGGTTCGTAAGAATGGAACTCTTCCTTATCTTAGACCAGATGGAAAGACTCAGGTTTCTGTTGAGTATGATGAGAATGGAAAGCCTGTAAGAATAGATACAGTAGTTCTTTCAACTCAGCATAGTGCTGAAGTATCTCAGGAGCAGATCCATGAGGATATTAAGAAGTACGTATTCAATCCAGTTCTTCCAACTGATATGATCGATGATGAGACAAAGTATTTTATAAATCCAACAGGACGTTTCGTAATAGGTGGTCCTCACGGAGATTCAGGTCTTACAGGACGTAAGATTATTGTTGATACCTACGGTGGATATGCACGTCACGGTGGCGGTGCTTTCTCAGGAAAGGATCCAACAAAGGTAGATAGATCTGCATCATATGCAGCTAGATACGTTGCAAAGAATATTGTTGCTGCAGGACTTGCTGATAAGTGTGAGATTCAGCTTTCATACGCTATCGGTGTTGCAAGACCTACATCAATCATGATAGATACATTTGGAACTGGTAAGCTTTCAGATGAGAAGATTACAGAGATCGTTCGTGAGAACTTCGATCTTAGACCAGCAGGTATCATTAAGATGCTTGACCTTCGTCGTCCTATCTACAAGCAAACAGCTGCTTATGGACACTTTGGTCGTACAGATATCGATGTTCCTTGGGAGCATACAGATATGGCTGAGAAGCTTGCTTCTTATCTGTAAATTACAAGATGTGACATATGCGTGTCACATACTAAGAGGTGAATAGTATGAAGAATATGCTTAATTTCAAGAACTTCTCTGCTGAGGAGTTAATGGAAATACTCGAGATTGCTCAGGATATGAAGAAGGATCCTGACAAATATGCACATAGTCTGGAAGGAAAGAAGCTTTATTCCTTATTTGAGAAAACATCAACTAGAACATTTCTTTCATTTGCAACTGGTATTACTGAGTTAGGTGGAAGTTACTTCAATCAGCTATGGGAAGATTCAAACTTCGTTTTAGGAGAGCCTGTATCAGAGATTAAGTATGTTTGTAGAAATGTAGATATTATAATGGCGCGTCTTGTTAAGAACGAGACAGTAGAGCTTTTTGGTGATAACGTAACTGTTCCTTTCATCAATGGATGTGATAGTTCTTATCATCCATGTCAGATTCTTGCAGATGCACTTACAGTTATTGAGAAGTTTGGTGACCTGAATGTTAACTTCATGTACATCGGTGCTAAGAACAACGTCTTCAATTCACTTGTTGAGTTCTTTGCAAAGATGAAGAAGGGTACTCTTTATGGTCTTACACCACTTGTTAACAATACAGCGTGTGGCGATGACTTCTATGAGGAAGCAAAAGCAACGGGCTATTATGTAGAACTTGATCCTACCATGTCTATGGAGAAAGCAAAGGGCTATGCTAAGAAGATGAATATCATCTACACTGATACATGGGTAGATATGGAGTTCTTTAATAATCCTGCATATCAGAAGCAGAAGGAAGAAACTCTTGCAAAGATGATGCCATATCAGATAAATGATGAATTCCTTGAAGGTAGCGATGCACTGGTGTTCCATGATATGCCAATGCATGTTGGTTTTGAAATCTCAGAAAGCGTTGAGAAGAAGCATATGGAGACAATTCTTGACGAAGCAGAAAATAGACGTCATGCTGAAAAAGCTGTTATGTACTATTTACTAAAAAAATGTTAATATAATACAAACTAAAAAATGAGTCACCTGTATATCGGGATGACTCATTTTTGTAAGGAGAATCGCATGAAACATTTAATTGATCCTATGGACCTGTCGCTTGAAGAGTTAGATGAGGTACTAGAGCTTGGAGAACAGATATTCGAACATCCAGAAGAGTATGCGGATATAGCGAAGGGAAAGAAGATAGCGACACTTTTCTATGAGCCATCTACTAGAACTCGTCTTAGTTTTGAATCAGCTATGCTTGATCTTGGTGGAAATGTAATCGGTTTTTCCTCAGCAAATGATTCCTCAGTGTCAAAGGGTGAATCAGTAGAGGATACTGTTAGAGTAGTAGGATGCTTTGCGGATGTTATAGCTATGAGACATCCAAATGAAGGTGCTCCAAAGCTTGCATCTATGGTAGCTCCAGTTCCTATCATTAACGCAGGAGACGGTGGTCACAATCATCCAACACAGACACTTACCGACCTTCTTACGATTAGAAAGGAGAAGGGGAAGCTAGATCACATGACGATTGGTCTATGTGGTGACCTTAAGTTTGGACGTACGGTGCACAGTCTTATAAAGGCAATGTCCAGATATTCAGGAATCAAGTTCGTTCTTATATCACCAAAGGAACTTAGAGTTCCAGAATATATCATAACAGATGTTATCGAACCAGCTGGTCTTGCATATGAAGAGGTAGAATCTCTTGAGGATAATATCGGGAAAGTAGATATTCTCTATATGACAAGAGTTCAGAAAGAGAGATTCTTCAACGAAGCCGACTATGTAAGACTGAAGGATACCTACATCCTTGATAAGAAGAAGATGGCACTTGCGAAGGAAGATATGATAATCCTTCATCCACTTCCAAGGGTAAATGAGATATCTCCATCTGTAGATGATGATCCAAGAGCTTGCTACTTCCGTCAGGTTAAGTATGGAAAGTTCGTGCGTATGGCACTCATCTGTAAATTGCTTGGTCTAAAATAAGGAAGGGATAAGTTATGAAGATAGATAGTATACAAAATGGAATAGTACTTGATCATATAACAGCAGGTAATGCAATGCGTCTTTACTACGATCTCGGTCTAGATAAGCTGGACTGCAGTGTAGCTATGATGCAAAATGTAAAGTCTGGCAAAATGGGTAAAAAGGATATCATAAAGGTAGATAAAGCCGAATACGATATCAACCTAGATGTTATCGGATATATAGATCCAGGTGTAACAGTCTGCATTATCAAAGACGGCAAAACTATAGAGAAGAAGAAAGTAGCACTGCCAAAGAAACTGGTAAATATCCAGAAATGTAAGAATCCAAGATGTATAACAGCGATAGAGCCCAATATACCACACATCTTCAATCTTACAGACGAAAAAAGAAGAATATATAGATGTATATATTGTGAAGACAGTGCACGATCATGATTCGCAGAATCATAATCGTGCATCCGACCGAAGGGAGGACGCGTTCTGCGTAGCAGAACCAAGGTTTGCGGCAGCAAGCCTTGCATATCAACTTTGTTGATATGGCGCAGACAGTGCCAGGTCTTGACCCGAAGAGTCAAGACCTGGCATCCGCCCGAAGGGCGGACACGTTCATAAAAAGTCGCGAGGAATCCCTCGCGACTTTTTTTGGTATTTGCTGAATTGATAATATATGTGAGATAAATGTCAGTATTTTTGTTGTAAATACTATATTCAAATATTAAAATAGTTTTATGCAACTAGGTTTATTAATAGTTCTATAATGTATTAAGGAGTTACATATGATAAAAGCAAATAATCTTTCGATGGTGTATGGGAAAGATTTTAAGGCGGTAGATGACCTGTCCTTTGAGATTAAGCCTGGCGAGATTGTGGGATTTGCCGGACCGAATGGAGCAGGTAAGACTACCGCTATTAAAATGCTTACGGGAATACTTAAACCTACAGAAGGAAGTGCAGTGATAAATGGTTTCGATATAGTTAAGGAACCTATCAAAGCCAAGGAGAGTTTCGCCTACGTGGCAGATAATCCTGATATTCTTCTGCAGCTTACTGGAATAGAGTATATCAATTATATAGCAAATCTCTATAGGGTACCTTTGGATACTCGTGAAGAACGTATAAATGAGCTCGCTGAAAGATTCGGAATCAGAGATTCTCTAGGACGTCCGATGAAGGAGTATTCACATGGAATGAGACAGAAGACTATGGTAATAGCTGCACTTATTCATAATCCGCCTGCATGGATTCTGGATGAACCTATGACAGGTCTTGATCCTACTGCAGCATTTGAGCTTAAGCAAATGATGAAGGAACATGCGGAGAAGGGAAATGCAGTGCTATTCTCAACTCATGTCCTTGAGTTTGCTGAGAAGCTTTGCGACCGCATAATGATCATTAATCATGGACATAACCTATATCAAGGTACTGTTGATGATCTTAAGGCAAAGCATCCAGGTGAGGATCTTGAAGCAATCTTTATAAAGATGATTGGCGAGACTTTAGAGTAAGATGTATTTGAGGGTTTTTGTATGAATACAGTTGGTGTTAGATCTCTTGTTAAGATACTAAGTAAGAACTCGGAAATGCAGCTGCCAAAGAGTGTAGGCTACAGGGTGCTGGCTCTAGTTGCGGCTCTAGGTATAATGATTCCGTGTACTCTTATAGTAGGCTTTATAAGTTATGTTATGACAGAAGCACTTCTGGAAGCAGGAAGTCCAGGCGGCGGAATGCTTTTCGAAATGCAGATTCTGTCAGCATTTTCTATGATATTTGGAATACTAGTGATCTTCAGTGTAATGTTCTTCTCATCTGATAGAGAACATTTTGTCACCCTTCCTATACCTAGTCATCATTTAATGATGGCAAAGTTTTTCTATGCATATATGGCAGAGAGCGTTATGGAGTTCATGGTTCTCATTGCTGTATTTGTAGGATATTTTATAGCGATAGGTAGAAATGTCGGACTTGGCGCGGCACTTAATCCTATATCAATCATTGGTTCGCTGTTGGGGGTATTTCTTATACCGCTAGTTCCGATGATATATTGTGCGATATTCAGTCTCATACTTATGGCTGCTCTCAGCCGTGTGAAGACAGCGAAGATATTCTATAGGATGTCGACTATCTTTTTACTTCTTTTTGCTGGGCTATTCCTTCTGTCGCTTAGAGGAATCGGCGAAGTAAATATGGAGAACTATGTAGAGTCCCTTGGAAGCGGAAGTAATATACTTCTTAGATCTCTTAATATTATATTCTTCCCAGTTCCTTGGCTTTCAAATGCTATCTCAGAGGGAAGCGTTCTGTGGCTACTGGCGAGTCTTTCTGGAAATGCAGTGCTTCTAGTTATACTGTACTTCCTGGGTAAAGCACTTTATCAGAAAGGATTATATACAGCTGCAAGTCTTGGCTCATCTAAGAAGGCTGAGATAAAAGCGAAAGATATATCTGACAGCTCACAGTTTAAGGCGAGTCTTCAGAAGGAACTTAGAGTTATTCTTAGGACAAAAGCTTTCTCTGGAAACTGCGCATACATAAATATCTTGTGGCCAGTAGGTGTATTCCTATTATTTCATTTCACAAGAAATAAAGGATTCCTTGCAGCGTTTATAGATATGTATCAGCAGGGAAGAGATAGGGCAGAAATGATTCTTTTGATGGCTGTGATTTCTATATCATTTATAGCTACAGCTCTTAATTCTCTGGCATCGACAGCCTTTACCAGAGAGGGACAGCACCTGGCACTTATAAAGTTCATTCCTGTTCCATATGAGACGCAGCTTTATGCGAAAGCGGTTGTTAGTATCATTTTCACATATCCAATGCTTCTTTTGTCGGATATTATGATATGTGTTTATATAAAGGTTCCTGCGTATATGTGCGTATATTATGCTTTGCAGATGCTTCTTGCGCATATTATATCTCTTGTTATCGGAATGATGATGGATAGCTCATCTCCATATGTTGAATGGGATGATGAGTACAGTGCCTTAAGAGGTAATCTAAATACTTTCTTTAATATGGCAATAATGATGGTTTTATCTATGGTAATTGTAGGACTTGGCCTTCTTATATATGAACTTCTTAAGATGCCTATCCTTGCATTCCACCTCTTAATCTTTATAATTCTGGCGGTTGTGGCAATCAGACTTGTCTTTACAGGAAAGATTAAGATTATAGAGAATATGGGCAAAATGAGCTAAAAAAAGCATCAGAAAAAGCATCAAAAAAGCATGTAAACAATTACAAAGATATTACGAAAAGCACAAAATGTTAAAAAACCTTTACAAAATAGCATTTTATGTATATAATAAAATAGTTTTATTGTGAAATATTATGTAAATCGCATAATAATTCAAAAAACCAGTTAGAAGGATGACCATTTAACCATGGGACATAATGAAGAACAATACGTCATTAGAGGCGGTAGACGCCTTGAAGGAGAAGTTGTTATAGCAGGTGCAAAGAATGCCGCTCTTGGTATACTTGCAGCAGCAGTAATGACAGACGACAAAGTTACAATAGAGAATGTACCTTATGTATCCGATACTAGAACGCTTCTTAAAGCTATAGAGAATATCGGAGCTACGGTAGAATATAAGGATAGACACACAGTAGTTATATGCGGAAAAGGAATCCGTGAGAGACAGCCGGTTGATGATGAATATATCAGAAAGATCCGTGCATCCTATTATCTTATAGGAGCTCTTCTTGGAAAGCATAAGTACGCAAATGTAGCTCTTCCTGGAGGATGTGATATAGGATCCCGTCCTATAGACCTTCATATAAAGGGCTTTGAAAAGCTTGGTGCAAAAACTGAGATAGTTGCTGGAGGAAGTATCATCGCTGAGGCTACAGAGCTTCACGGTGCGCATATCTACCTCGATACTGTATCAGTAGGAGCTACCATCAACATCATGATGGCTGCATCTCTTTCACCAGGTAAGACTACTATTGAAAATGCAGCTAAGGAGCCTCATATAGTTGATGTAGCTAACTTCCTCAACACTATGGGCGCAAATATAAAGGGTGCTGGTACAGATGTTATCCGTGTACGTGGAGTAGAGAAGCTTCACGGAGCAGAGTACTCCATAATTCCAGATCAGATCGAAGCTGGAACATTTATGGCTATGACAGTAGCTACACGCGGAAATGTACTTATCAAGAATGTTATTCCTAAGCATCTTGAGGCTATCTCATCAAAGCTTGTTGAGATGGGAGCACATGTTATCGAATATGATGATTCAGTTAGAGTCATGGCTGATGGTACACTTAAGTCTACTCAGATTAAGACTCTTCCATATCCTGGATTCCCTACAGATATGCAGGCACAGATGTCAGCTATCCTGGGACTTTCAGAAGGAACAAGCATCGTAACTGAAAGTATCTTTGAGAACAGATTCAGATATGTTGCAGACCTTACACGTATGGGAGCTAAGATAAGAGTTGAAGGCAACTCAGCTATTATAACTGGTGTAAAAGGTTATAATGGTGCAGTGCTTAGAGCTACTGACCTGAGAGCCGGCGCAGCGCTTGTTATAGCGGCTCTTTCAGCAAATGGAGTGAGCACTATAGAAGATATCAAGTATATCAAGCGTGGATATGAAGACTTTGCTGATAAGGTAACCGCACTTGGCGGAATGATGAAGATAGTTGAATCTGAACAGGATCTTCAGAGAGCAAAGCTGGAACTTGCCAGCAATATGTAAATTAAGACACCTCTTATGAGGTGTCTTTTTTTAAATCTTTCATTATCCCTGTGAGTGTGGTAAAATAGCTTCTAGCGCTTTTATGTACTTAACCCATGTAACGATAAGTTCCATTCGCTTAAGAAACATAGTGTGAATACATAATTGAAGGAGAGTAGTATTATGGCAAAGAAACCTTATTACATTACAACTGCGATCGCATATGCATCAGGTAAGCCTCATATCGGTAACACCTATGAGATTGTACTCGCAGACAGTATCGCAAGATACAAGAGATTCATCGGATATGATGTACGTTTTCAGACAGGAACCGATGAACATGGACAGAAGATTGAGACAAAGGCTTTTGAAGAAATGAATACTCCAAAGGAATTTGTTGATGAGAAAGCTGCTGAGATTAAGCGTATCTGGGATCTGATGAATACCTCATATGATAAGTTTATCAGAACAACAGATCCTTATCATGAAAAGCAGATTCAGAAGATATTTAAGAAGCTCTATGATCAGGGCGATATATATAAGGGTTCATATGATGGACTCTATTGTACACCTTGTGAGTCATTCTGGACTAAGTCACAGCTCGTTGACGGCTGCTGCCCTGACTGTGGAAGACCAGTTAAGGAAGCATCTGAAGAGGCTTACTTCTTTAGAATGAGTAAGTATGCTCCAAAGCTTATCAAGTATATCGATGAGCATCCAGAGTTTATTCAGCCAGAGGCTCGTAAGAATGAGATGGTTAACACATTCCTTAAGCCAGGTCTTCAGGATCTATGTGTTTCAAGAACATCCTTTAAATGGGGAATCCCAGTAGACTTCGATCCTAAGCATGTTGTATATGTATGGATCGATGCACTGTCAAACTATATCACTGGTCTTGGCTATGATGTTGATGGAAACAGTGATGAGTTATATAAGAAGTATTGGCCAGCTGATCTTCATCTGATCGGTAAGGATATTCTTAGATTCCATACTATTTATTGGCCAATCATGCTGATGGCACTCGGCGAGCCATTACCAAAGCAGGTATTTGGACATCCATGGTTACTTCAGTCTGATGGCAAAATGAGTAAATCACGTGGTAATGTATTATACGCAGATGATATGGTTGATCTCTTCGGAGTTGATGCGGTTAGATACTTCCTGCTTCATGAGATGCCATTTGAAAATGATGGTGTAGTATCTTGGGAACTTCTTATCGAGCGTGTTAATTCAGATCTTGCAAATGTACTTGGTAATCTTGTTAATAGAACAATCTCAATGTCTAACAAGTACTTTGGAGGTGTTGTAACAAACACTGGGGTCAATGAAGAAGTAGATGATGATCTGAAGAGAGTAGCTCTTGATACAAGACTCAGAGTTAATATCTGCATGGATAAGCTTCGTGTAGCGGATGCTATTACAGAGATATGGAATCTGTTCAAGAGATGTAACAAATATATTGATGAGACTATGCCTTGGGCTCTTGCAAAGGAAGAAGATAAGAAGGGCAGACTTAATACAGTTCTTTATAATCTTATAGAGAGTATCACTATGGGTGCTTCACTTCTTGAGCCATTTATGCCTGATACATCAGCATCTATCCTGAAGCAGCTTGGTGTTGAGAAGAGAACTGTTACAGAGATGGGACAGTTTGGTCTATATCCAAATGGCAATAAGGTTACAAGTGAGCCTGAGATTCTATTTGCTAGAATAGATACAGATGCTATGCTTGATGAGATTGAGAAGCGTTTCCCTTCAAAGCCTGCTGAGCCAGAAGTTGATCCTGAAGAGGAGAAGAGAAAGGCTGAGAAGAAGGCTAAGGAAGAAAGAACAGAGCCAGCTAAGGTTGAGGCTGTTCAGAAGCCTATTCTTACAATAGATGACTTTGACAAAATGCAGCTTCAGATAGGTGAAGTTCTTTCATGTGAAGAGGTTCCAAAGTCTAAGAAGCTTCTTTGCTCACAGGTTCAGGTAGCTGGAAGAGTGCTTCAGATCGTTTCTGGAATAAAGAATTATTATAAGCCTGAAGATATGGTTGGCAAGAAGGTTGTTGTTATAACAAATCTTGCACCAGCAAAGCTTGCGGGTGTTCTGTCAGAAGGTATGCTTCTGTGTGCTGAGGATGAAGAGGGAAGACTTGCACTTCTTACGGCCGATAAAGATGTTCCAGCTGGATCAATGATCAGCTAATACCACTTGTCTGTAAAAAGGCTAAAAGGAATTATTAAAATGAAGATTAAGAAAATACATTGTCTGGTGCTTTGTATCGCTTTACTACTAAGTCTTACAGGCTGTGGAGCTAATACATCGAACTATCAGGCGTATGTAAAAAGCGTTATAACTTCAAATTATCTTGGAGTAACAGATGAATATGTCAGATTAACAGGTGCAAATGCAGATGATGCAGAGGCGACATATCTTCAGAATGTCACAAGACTAGCTGATAATCTGTCGATGTTTTATAACCTGGATATATCTGGAGATCCAGAACTTGCTCCTGCGATGGTTGATCTTGCTAAGCAGATATATAGTAAGGCCAAGTTTGATGTAGGTACTCCATATAAGGATAACAATATAAATTATGTGGATGTTACAATATATCCTATAGATATAGTAAATCAGACTTATCCGGAAATTGTTGAATACGTTGCGGGATTTAATCAGGCAGTTGAAAATGGTGATTATAACGATTATACGAAGGAAGAGTACGAGTATGAGTTTGCCAGTGGTGTAATCGGAATCCTTGCTGGAGCGGTAGAGAGTATAGATTATTCTACTCCTGAGACAGTTAAGGTCAGAATCATAACAACTGAGGATAGCTACTATATAGGTAGTGAAGATTTCAGAAATATTGATAAATATATCATACTTACTGATGCAAATGCTCCAGAAGCTGTTAGTGCAACAGCTACAGATGCAAGTCCATCGGACTCAACAGGAGAGTAATTTTATATAATAAAATGTAATGAAGGGTGTCACTTTTTGTGGTGACGCCCTTTTGATTTGATATTGATGCACAAGATATGGTATAATAGTCGCGGTTGTTTTGAGAAAAGGGGAAACAACTTTGGAAAGCTTCAGAAAGCTTAGCGCCACAGTGCAAGATTACGAAGTAATCTTGCA
>CACWGK010000003.1 GCA_902760415.1 uncultured Lachnospiraceae bacterium | reverse complement strand
TGACAGCTTATCAATAAGTCGGTCGTCGCGTCCCATTATTGCATCCATATCACGAAGACCGGCACTAAATACAGCACTTCTCTTGGAGAACCAACGAGGTTCATCGAAACCGCATATATTTCCGGCACATCCACCCGCGTCACATATTACTATGATACCGCCTAGCTCATATAAGACTCCAGCGGCTCCCGACTGATCTGGAGCTAGTGGAGATAAATATTTCAACATTTTCTTCATATATTTTCCTTATATAGAAATCATTTTCTATCTGAATTATCGTTATATATTCTCATTCTGAGACAGCGCTATGTCTAGTCGTTCAAACAGCTTTTCCACTCCGTCATATCCGAATGGCTGATTGTCATCGCACCACTCCACACTAGGTACACCCGGATGATAATACATAGCATCTGAACCGATGCATATATCTACAGGTTCTTTAGCTATAAAATGCATCATAGACGGTGATAGATTCGAATAAACCTTAGTGTCTGGACTAAGTGAAGCGAGGCGTTTCAGGAATCGGAAATTAAGCTCTCCAACGGTTGCAAATATCTCACTCACCTTAAAGCCTTCTTCCACAAGCATTAGCGACATTTCTATTGGATCGCCATTTGTAATCTCTCCAACAGAAAATGTAACTGCTCCGTGCTTCGTCTTAAAATCATCTATTACTCTGCGAGCCTTTTCAAAATACTCTGCATCATCAAGATTTGCTCCCAGCGCATCTCCCAATGACTTATATTGATTATGAATCTTATCTATTCTATAGAGCCGAAGGAGCTCGATAAATGGTATTCCCAGTCTATCCTGCATATCCTGCGCCGCCGCACGTGCCTCTGGATTTAGCACAAGACTAAAGTTTGCTTTCGACATTTCCTTATATTCTTCAAATGTCTTCGCACGTGACAGTTCGCGAATATTCTTAACACCGATTGATTTCATAAGCGGATAGATTTCCGACGAATCAAATAGTGGAGTAAAGTATCCCAGGATATTTATATCGGCAGAGTTCCTCTTCTCAACTTTTTCCAGCAGAGAATATACACTCGTTCTAACTGCCGCCATAGGTGGAAGCCTCTTCTCTCTAGTGAGTGCATACATATAACATGCAACTGCAGGAACGCCTGTCTTCTCTGTAACCTTACGGCATACTCGCTCCATATCTGTTCCGAGAAGTGCATCTACGCAGGTGATGCATATCATTATTGCTGAAGGTCTTGCCTTGCCACTTATTTCAAGTGTTTGAAGTAATTCCTCAGCTGCCTGTGGAATCTTCGTAAGGTGTCGGCCTGTTACAATATCAGTATCATCTAGAAGTTGAAAGAAGAACTTATCCTTATATTCTGGAGCTGTTCTAAAGAGTGATGTATTTCTACCGCAGCATCCCGGTGATACCAGAAGCATGACTGATTCAGGCACGGCAAGTCCGGCCCTTTTAACTCCAAACCCCTTAGCACCAGGCGAATTGAAGTAAAGGGTTGCTGGTGAACTATAGATCAAATGGTCGCTTGACTTAAGTTCCCCCGGAAGACCTGACAGTCCTAGTTCTGCCAATTCTTTAGTTGTTTTATAAAATGCATTTGTCATTATCTAAAATATATCCATTCTTTAGCTTGTTTATTCTTTAGTTTGTTTATTCATCTTCATCGATAAGGAGCTGAGCCAGCGCAAGGAATCTCTTACTTACTTCAAGGCTAGGATCACCTTCGATTACTGTCTTGCCCATATCCTCGTAATGAATAATATCATTTGTACGTGGGATATCAGCTACTATATCAAGCCCTGAAGACTCTGCGAAGGCGCGAACCTTCTCCTCTTCTCCTTCAACAGCACGCCTGTTCATTACTATACCGCGAACTTTTGCGTAGCTTCTGTCTTCAAAGTTCTTAACTGCCGTATTTATGTTGTTGGCCGCATAAAGCGCCATTTTTTCTCCAGACGTAACTATGAGAACCTTATCAGCATAGCCTTCTCTGATTGGTGCCGCAAAACCACCACATACTACGTCACCTAGAACATCATATAGAACAGCATCCGGCTGGTACTTCTTGTAGAGCTCTAACTCTTCCAGGAGGGAAAATGTGGTAATGATACCTCTACCTGCACAGCCAAGACCTGGAGTTGGGCCGCCTGTCTCTATGCAGACTACTCCGCCAAAGCCTTCCTTTGCTATCTCATCAAGGCTTGTTGGTTCCTCTCCTGTATCACGCATATAATTCATAACTGGAGTTACAGGGCTTCCCGACAGAAGATTTGCAGTAGAATCCGCCTTAGGATCACAGCCAATCTGTATTACCTTTTTACCAAGCGAAGCAAGTGCGGCCGAAAGATTTGATGTAACTGTAGACTTTCCGATTCCACCTTTGCCATATATCGCAATTTTAATCATTTATCTTATACCTCTATTATCTTAGTAAAATGTTACTTTCCCAGAGTCTTTGCTAAAGCTTTTCCAACGGATGTCTCCCTAAGTGGCGTGCCAATGAGTTGCACTTCTTCCTTAGTGAAACATCTTCCCGAAAATGCCATATGAGGAAGTCTTATAAATGTCTTTCCGTAGCATATCGGTTCAAAGAGCGGGTCGCCGATTATTATATCGGACTTCTGGATTTCCTGCTCCAGTATATCCTCATCGTCGCAGGACACATCATCCAGCTGTTCGCTAATATCATTATCGAATTGTCCTGCCCAGAGCTTCTGATCCACTAGCTTATTTAGGGCCTGCATAAATCCATCCCCCACGCTTTCCAGAACTCTTGCAGAGATGTTGAACTCCTGATAGATTGCATTTGCGAGGGATCTTGATGTTACGCTCTCACCAATGATTGCTATCTTTCTGCCGCAAGGATTCAGCATTTTACAACTGAGTGCATTCTCGCCATCAGTCGCTGCCACCTTTACATTAAATCCTAAAATCGATGTGGACTTAATATCTCCAAATGGAGCGCCCACTACGTACGGGATTCCATACTCATTATATAGATACTCCGCCAGCGGCATGCCGACTGAACTAACAACCAGATTTACATCAGCTTCGGCAAGAACTTCAATCTGTTCTAAGGACGTATCCATGCCGACGGTTGCATTTACCATCAGTTCATGTTCTGCGAGCCATTTTCTAAGAGCCCACACTGTACCTTCAAGAGGGAAATCCAGTGGTGTGAGGCCGAGTACATTTACCAGCACTTCTGCCGCTCCAGGGAGTCCGACATTTGAACCAGTCCTTAGTGGTCTTACCTTATTTACAGGTTTTGTAAAATGCTTAGCGAGCTCCACAAATGCATTTCCCGCGCCTGTTATATAGCTCTGCATTCCATTTGTTCTCACATTAAAGCTTGGTATGCCTGTCTCTGCTTCAACCTCGTAGGCTATTGCTTCAAGATCGACGCCGGTCATAGCAGGAAGAGGTGACGCACATATAGCGATAAACTTCGGATTTAATTCCTTTGCCGCCAGTACAAGATCATGGACAAAGCGCTCGTCATTTCCCATGATTGCGTCTTTCTCAGTGAACCCTGATATGTACATCATACTGTCCTTATCGTACCAGCGAGGTTCGTCGTGAGTTGTATATGTCGAGTTGCAGCCGGATGCATCATGAATTACGGTCATTCCGCCATACTCATATAGAGCAGAGCAAAATCCCGATGTGTCCGCAGCATATATTGATATTCTTCTCGCAGTTTGATTCATTTCTGATTCTTTCTATCTTTTTTTCTATCTTTTATTCTACAAACAGCTGGCGCAACCGATACCCTTATGACTTATCAACTTCTTAGTATCCTTTGTTTTCTTATAGGCATCCAGCAATTCCTCTGCCATTCGTCTAAGTCCGTCGATTCCATACATTCCACCGCCATCAGCAATATTTACGAAATACGGTGTATGCACAAAGTATGCTGCCTTCTGACCGATAGCTAGTATCTTATCCCCCTTTAAAAATGAGTCACTTTTTACGTCCGACGTAAATGCTGACTCATTTTCATATTCGTTGTCAGCAAATCGCATGGCTGGGTCCATGGTGGAATATATCTTCATTTCTGGCCTCAGCTCCAGAAGTTCTTCGTACGCTGCACGTTCTTCCTTCTGGAATATATCTGTATAAATGGTAGTTACATTAAATCCATACTTTGTAAGCAGCAGCGCAAGTCCGAGAGGACGAGGGGTTGCCGAATAATCTATAACTATCGGTGTATCCTTAATCTTCGCATGAGCTTTTTTGAATGCTTCGTCCGCCAGTTTACTCTTTTCAGAGATATATTCCTCAATATGTTCTATAACATTCTTCTCTTTATCTGCTTGCTGTCCTCTTAGTTCAGTCCCTGTCAGGAACTCTGCCAGCTGCCATACATTTTCCTTGCATTCCTCGAAGTCGTAGCTTATAGGTAGATATTTCCACTCAGCACCGATTCGACCAGCCAGCTTTCTGACTCCCACATTTGCGACCGGAAGATATGATATAAGACGCGCAGCACTACCAAGTTCTAGGTACTGATCATAAGTCTCGCAGGAATTAATCTCCCATATGTCGCGTCCTGCCAGCTTTGCAATCTCGAAGATATCTGAGGTTCTGTCTGTCTCTCTATCGCAGCCAACGAGTCCCACCAGATTCTCCTTCTTAGGTAGAGGAATTATCGGATCATAGAGACTAGCCTTCATCATAGCGTCCGGCGAGATACTTTTTCTCATAGTTGGCGTCATATAGCAGTCAACAAATGTTGTACCAGGAAATCTCTCGGACAGCTCATCAGCAATCACCTTGAAGTCACAGCCCTCAAACATATGCATACAGCTAAGGTAAACAAGTATACATCTTGGGCGGTTCTCCATTTGACTCACTATGTGAGCAACGCCTTCAACCACGCGGGACTCCATTTCTCCATTCCACATATCCTTCTCACGAAGTGATACCCAGGACATCCTATCCATCAGATTCATCTCAGCCGCCGTGAGTATAACACCCCTGAGACACCCCTGTGCACAGACATATACCTGATGTGCCTCTGGAATCAGCATACCTGTGTGGACTATATTCCACACACCACGCGCTGGTGGATTATACTGAAGTCCTTCGTAAAATGGGGTCTCAAAGTCTATATCTTTAAGAAGAACTGGTTCTGGTATTCGATTTTCTTTTGTATGTAACGCTTCCAGCATACTCTTCTTCCTTACATTCTATATAACTTAAATCTATCTATCCTAATTCTATCTGTCTTATTCACCCTGCTCGATAACTATATCTGCAAGCGAAAGCAGCTTCTCCGCAACATCGCTTTCCGGGAAGAGTTCGATTACAGTCTTTCCTTCAGCCTCGGCCTTTTCAAACAGTGGGCTTCTTGGAATAACCTGCAGAACACTTGTACTGAAATCCTTTGCAAGAGTCTCAGCATTGTCTATCTCATTTTCCACTCCACGGCAGTTCAGTATGATTCCACCAAGTTTTGCGTAGTCACGCTTCTTGAAGTTCTCAACCGCCATAGCTATATTGGCAGCCGCGTATATCGCCATCTTCTCACCCGATGTTACTATGTATACCTTATCCGCGTAGCCCTTACGCATAGGCATAGTGAAGCCTCCGCAGACCACGTCTCCGAGTACATCGTAAATGACGACATCAGGCTTATACACATCATAAGCGCCCTTCTGCTCCAGCGATTCCAAAGCATTTATAATGCCTCGGCCTGCACAACCAAGTCCAGGAACCGGGCCTCCTGCCTCAACACATAAAACGCCTGCTGTACTTTCCTTGACCATATCCTCCAGGGTAAATGGCTTACCACTTCTAACAAGATCAAGAACAGTTGTTATCTTCTCCTTCGGACATAGAAGTGACGTTGAATCAGCCTTTGGATCACAGCCAATCTGCATAACTGTGAGTCCTCTCTTTGCGAGGGCCGCAGAAAGATTCGACGACAGTGTAGACTTTCCTATTCCGCCTTTTCCATATATTGCAAACTTAATCATATCATTTCCTTTATATATTACTTGTAATCTCCTCTAGAGATTACAACATTATATCCAATCAGCTCCATGCGACGCTCGATACAATCACGGCACTCCGATGACGTATCTCCTGTGCATATCTTGTTGTCGTAAAGCATATATTTGTCCCTCACCTGAACAGGAGAAAGATTTGGCATTATGACATTTGCGCCAGCAAGGATTCCCTGTTCACGTCCGTCAGGCTTTATGGTTCCAAGTGCTGTCGTAGCTGGAATAAGTGCGTGTGGCAGCATCAGACGACATAGACTGATCAGGAACAGCGTCATCTCATATGAACCTTTAGGTTCTTCCTTAAATGGTGTATCACTATGTGGAAGAAATGGACCGAGTCCTATCATTTCCGGCTCAAACTCCTGCATAAACATCATGTCGTCTACAAGGCATTCGACCGTCTGATTCGGTGAACCAATCATCACTCCGCATCCTGTCTGGTATCCAAGAGATTTAAGATCTCTTAGACATCTCATTCGGTTCTTCCAGGACATATTCTCTGGATGAAGTTTTCCGTAATGCTCCTCATTTGCAGTCTCATGTCTTAGCAAATATCTATCAGCTCCCGCCTCACGATAGGCCTTATACTCTTCGTATGACTTCTCCCCAAGGGAAAGAGTCACAGCACAATCTGGATAGTCCTGCTTAAGACGCTTTACGAGGTCGCATATCATTTCTGTTGTATAGTAAGGATCTTCTCCACTTTGCAAGACGAAGGTTCTAAATCCATACTTATAGCCATCCTCGCAGCATTCGAGAATATCTTCCACGGTGAGGCGATATCTCTGAAGCTTCGAGTTACCGGCACGAAGGCCGCAGTAGTAGCAGTTCTTATTGCAGGTATTGCTGAACTCGACAATTCCTCTGATATATACATCACTGCCATATACTGAAGTCGCTACCTTCCTAGCCTTTGCAGCCGCGTACTGAAGCACTTCCTCTTCTTCAGGCTGAAGTTTCCCAGCCCTCTCAAAGAGCGAAGCCTCGTCACCTCCGAGAAGAGTCGTCCACTCAGCTCGGGATAAAGAATGCTGCTCCGCCAACTTATCTATTAATGAAAACTTCTCATTACTCATGCTAATTCTCCAAAAAATCTCAAACCAAATGAGTCACTTTCCACGTCCGACGTAAATGCTGACTCATTTTTGAGTCACCATTTACGTCGGACGTGATAGGTGACTCATTTATATATTGGGGCGATGGTTCTATCGAGGATTCCCTTCATGTAGGCTATGGCTATTCCGTAGTTGGTGAATGGAACGTTCATATCCTCAGCACACTTCATGCGATATACCATTTCTCTCGCACTTAACATACAGCCGCCACAATGTACTACTAACTTGTATTCTTCAAGACTGTCTGGGAAATCTGCTCCCGACGTGGTCTCGATCACAAGATTCTTTCCTGTTCGTTCCGATAGCCATTTCGGAAGCTTCACAGTTCCGATATCTCCACACTGTCTATGGTGCGTGCAGCCTTCACTTATCAGAATCTTGTCACCATCGCTTAGCTCGTCAATCGCTCTGGCACCCTTCACAGCTGTATCAAGGAATCCCTTATAACGCGCCATCAGTATCGAAAATGAAGTAAGCTCGATACCCTTTGGAACAATCTTATTAACCTTTTCAAATGCCTGACTATCAGTGATTACCAGGTCTGGATTTTGTCCAGAGGCCCTGAGTTTCTCAAGTAAATCAGCAAGTTCTGTATCTCTAGTCGTGATTGCAAATGCACCAGCATCGAGTATATCTCTAATCGCCTGCTGCTGTGGCAAGATAAGTCTTCCCTTTGGTGCCGCCTTATCTATAGGAATCACGAGAACCACCAGCTGCCCCGGCTCTATAATATCGCCAACAAGTTTCAGTCCATTTCCATCAGAAGGAATCAGATGTCCAATTCTCTCCTTCAGCTCTTCGATCCCCGTCTTTTCAGTTGCACTGACATATATAACATTTCCAGCGCCATCTTCGTTAACAGGCACTTCTCCAAGTAGATCCGACTTATTCTTTGCTATGATAAATGGAATCGACTTCTCTTCAAATATTCTAAGCAGCTCTAGTTCTGTCACATCCGACTGTCTTGTCGCATCCGTAACCAGAATTGCTATATCAGTCTTGTTCAGTATCTGCTTAGTACGCTTAACCCGGAGTTCACCAAGCTTGCCAGAATCATCAAATCCAGGAGTATCTGTTATAAGAACAGGTCCCAAAGGCAGAAGTTCCATAGCCTTCTGCACTGGATCCGTAGTAGTTCCCAAAGTATCTGAAACCACAGCCAGCTGCTGATTTGTTACCGCATTTACAAGGCTGGACTTACCAGCATTTCTTTTTCCAAAAAAACTTATTCTTAAACGTTCTCCCGATGGCGTATCATTTAAACTCATAATGATTCCTCTCTACATAAAAAGCGCTCCTCCGACAAACGAAAGAGCGCGAAAAAAACTTAATATCACCACGAATGGCTTTAAACTGATTTCCACGTGCTTCTATCTCAAGCAGAACGTCCCCGCTCCGGTTTCGATGTCAGGTTGGCTAAAAAAGATTTAATTTGCATTCATATTATAAATGATATCTTTCAGAAAGACATCACTAATTTAAGGTAATATAATCTAACAATTTTTAATTTATAAAATCATAAGTCTAGTGATTTGAATATACAGCCTTAGCAGTAACTCCCTCGATTCTGCCAAGCTTTCCCGCAAGCGTATTTATAACATCCTGCTCCGCATCAAGAGCTATACTTATCATACTTATTCCCTTCTTACGATAAGGAATACCCATACGTCCAACTATATATTCAGCATATTCATGAAGAAGTGCATTTAGTGCTTCTACAGACTCACTCTTCTCAACTATTATAGATATAACTGCAGGTCTAGTCTCACCCATCAAACAAGTCCTCCCACTGATTAGCTATCTTTCTTATCCTTCTTGCCGTCCTTAGCTTTCTTTCCAGCTTCCTTCTTGCTGTCCTTTGCTTCTTTCTTTTCTTCCTTAGCCTTCTTTCCGGCCTCCTTCTTACTGTCCTTAGCCTTCTTTCCAGCTTCCTTCTTGCTGTCCCTTCCTTCTTTCTTAGCTGCTTTAGAATCCTTCTTTGAATCTGAAGTCGTGTAGCTTACATCAGAAGATTCAGCTTCTGTATCACCATCATCTATAGCAGAAGTTCCGGCTATGTCACCATTTAGCATAGGATCTATATACTTAGTACGATAGTAGCTTTCAAGAGATAGATACTCTTCACTGCTCTTATCCAGCAGCTTTCCGTGCTTTGCATCCAGATTCACATCTCTTGTAAGTCTTGTGATGATATTTCGAGATATACTCTTAGCATGATTTGCAATCTTCTGGAAGCTATTTGCAAGATCATAAAGCTTTGTACCACCACTAACGCCGCAGTCACCATCCTGCAGACGCTCTATATGATGAGACTCCAGAAGTCTCTTCATATCGCTGACAGTCTTAGCAAGAGGCTGAATCCTTATAGCCTCATTCATATCCTCATTATCTGCCGCATCAAATGTCATATTCAGGATATTATGCACAGCCTCAGAGATGATATCCAGCTCTCTCTTACCTTTAGCTGAAAATGTTATCTTCTCATCGTGACACTCTTCAGCCGTATAGGCAATCTTCATCGAATAGTCACCGATACGCTCATAATCGCCTATTGTATTCAGCATAGCGATCAGCATACTTTGATTATCTATAGTCAGACGCTTTCTCTCAATCTTTACAATATATGAAGATAGCGCCGTCTCACATCTATCTATAAAGTTCTCATTTTCTAAGAGAGTATTAAATACAGCCTTATCATAATTCTGGAAGAGACCTATAGCGAGGTCATAATTTTCTTCTATCTTCTCAGCCATAACCTTCATAAGGTTCTTACACTGCATCAGCGCGATACCAGGCGTCTTAAGAAGCATATCATCAAGATGTCTCAGCTCCTCATC
Organism: uncultured Lachnospiraceae bacterium; assembly: GCA_902760415.1. GTDB lineage: Bacteria > Bacillota > Clostridia > Lachnospirales > Lachnospiraceae > Eubacterium_Q. The sequence goes on along the minus strand of CACWGK010000003.1, from coordinate 54,974 downwards.
ACCATAAACCTCATCAGAATCCCTAAGAAGCTTACCAGTGAGATTAGACATCTGCTTAGAGAAAGGAAGCAGAACCACACTGATTATAAGGTTAAATCCAAGATGAATATTTGCTATATTACCACGATTTACTACCTTATCGAAGAAAGGAAGTCCTATCGTATAGTACAGTGCATAGATGATCAGTGAAATGACGATGGCACCGATAATGTTAAAAAGAAGATAACTAAGTGCAACACGCTTAGCCTTCTTGTTAGCGCCAATACTACCAATAAGGATAGTCATACATTTACCAATATTCTGACCAATGATGAGTGGAATCGCAATACCATAAGTGATACTTCCAGTTGCTGAAAGTGCCTGAAGTATACCAACTGAAGCACTGGAGCTTTGAATGATTGCAGTAAGAATAAGTCCAGTAAGTATACCAATTATTGGATTGCTAAAAGATGTAAAAAAGTTCTGGAATGCTTCAGACTCTTTAAGAGGAGCAAAGACTTCCTCCATCATAGTCATTCCATAGAAAAGTGTTCCAAGACCAACCAGGATACCACAAATATCCCTTAGTTTTTGCTTTCTAGTAAAAAGATATGTAAATGTACCAACTGCCACAAGCATCGGAGCAAAAGACGATGGCTTGAGCAGCTTAAGTACAAGATTTCCCGAACCAAGATCACCCAGTCTTAAGATCTGAGCTGTAACGGTACTACCTACATTCGAACCATATACAACAGGAATTGCCTGAGCAAGGGTCATAATTCCTGCATTAACAAAACCTATCAGCATAATAGTCGTAGCGGCAGAACTCTGAATAATTCCGGTAACGCCAAGTCCGAGTCCCCAGCCTTTTATGGCTCCGACTCCTTTACGCTTACTCGTTGTGAGCGTCGCGAGTATCTTCTCTAGTCCAGAACCAGCCAGCTTCTTAAGTGACGAACCCATAAGATTCATTCCGAAAAGGAAGAGGCCGATTCCTCCAAATAATTCTAATACATTTATCAATTCCGTATCGTCCTTCTAACAAAAATTGAGAGTCCGTCACTAATTATATCATAACCATGCTTTTCGACAAGCATTTTTATCATGAGATTACTTTTTAATAGATATGATAAATGCCTTCTCGTAGTCACCCACAAACTTATATTTTGCAAGCCTGCTTCCCTGAACAAGACGTATAGTAAATCCGTGCATCTCCACAACCTTCTTAGCTATGGATAGGCCTAGACCCGTTCCACCCTTGGAACTTCTCGATTCATCCCCCATAACAAAAGGTTCGAAGATATGTTCAGCATTTTCCTTATCAATCTTATCGCCGCTATCAGCTACAAGTATTCTGATATAATCATCTTCCTGATATAAGAAGAGTCCAACACGGGTGCCAGCTTTATTATGTTTGATAGCATTTGTAAGAAGATTCGTTATAACTCTGGACATCTGAAGTCGGTCCAGCTGTACTGGAACCCTCTCTTCTACAATATCTGCATCAAATGTCATATCAGCATCTTCTACATCCTGGTAAACAAATGCACCTGCTTCGCGGACCAGCTCCGCTAAATCAACCTCCTGCTTCATCAGCTTGAAGCCTTCAGTATCAAGCTTAACATAGTCAAAAAGCAGCGTTATCAGATCATTTACTCTCTTACTCTTTCTCTGTATAGCCTCCAGATACTCTTCCTTCTTACTATCAGGTACCATATTGTCAGTAAGAGCCTTAGAATAACCCGAGACAGTTGTCATAGGCGTTCTTAGATCATGAGCTATATCAGATAGCATAAGATTTCTCTTCTGATCATACTCCTTATGAAGCTCCATTTCTTCTTCTTCAATCTTATGAAGTTCTCTTACAACTATATGAGAATAAACTATTGCACCTAACACATAAGGTATAATCATGCATATAAGAACTGCAATTATAAGAACCAATAGAAGTAAAAGATCATTAGGATCGAGCTTCGGCAGAAGACTCTGACCGCCCCTAGTCGTGATACTAATTCTTCTACTAATGTAATCAACAGCACTATTAAATGGAGTTCTCAAACTATCAGGAAGTATAAAAATAATAAGCGTAAAGAGAATTGCTATAAACATGCATATCGCTGTAATTCCAAATCCAAGATTCTCTAAATAATTTAGAGATGCACCATCAAAAAAAACATTTAATATAAATGGTAATATCGTATGACTAAGAAGCCTTACTATTCCATATTCCATAGCGCTGACCATAATCATCAGCAGAAGGAATCTTCTTATTAAATAAATCTGTAACTCTCTATACTTATTCATGTATCAAACTCGCCTATCCGCTTACTTATCTAATCTATATCCAAGTCCTCTAAGTGTCTTAATGTACTGAGAAGGGTCTTCTGAAAGCTTTGCTCGAAGCTTACTGATGCAGACCATTATGTTATTATCTGCAATGAAAAACTCTTCTCCCCATCCGTACTCATATATCTGCTGCTTTGTGAACACCTTTCCAGGATGTGTCATAAAGAGTTCCATTATCTTATATTCTATAGAAGTAAGCTCTATAACCTGGCCATCCTTCGCAAGTGAACATGATTCAGGATCAAGTATAAGATCTCGTACCTGAATCTTATCCTGCTTTATCTCAGGTGACTCAGAACCCTTAGTACCAAGACTATAGAAACGTCTAATATTGGAATTAATTCTTGCAACTGCCTCTAATGGATTAAATGGCTTTGCTATATAATCATCCGCTCCAAGATTAAGTCCTAGTATCTTCTCCGAATCCGCATCCTTTGCAGATAAGAAAACAACCGGCACATTGCTCTCTTCTCTAATTATCTTAAGTACATGATAGCCATCCATTTCCGGCATCATAATATCCAGAACACACATATCTGGTTTTTCTTCCCTAAACTTTATAACTGCCTCAGCGCCGTCCTTTGCTTCAACTATAGTATATCCATCATTTTCAAGGTACAGTCCCAGCAGACTTCTGATCTCCGCCTCATCATCAGCTATTAATATCTTATATCCCATAATAATCTTATCTCCCTAACATACTATTCGCCCAGGATAGAAAGTTATGAGTCCAATATAACTTATCTATCCTGAGCGTTTTATAAACTTTTTTTCTCAAGCTTTGTAAAAACCTTTACTCTGCATTTCCATATCTAAGTGCCTCATAAAGTGCTGCTTCTGTTGAGCATCTATAAGGTGTTACAAAGAATAGTGAAAGGATTCCACATGTAAATGCTGAAAGGATTTCCCAACCGATGAATGAAAGATCAAGTACGAATGTTCTCCACTTCTGCCCCTTCATAAGAGCCTTACTCTGAGCAAGTGCTTCTTTGTAGTCAAGCTCTGGATCTTCTGACATGATATATGGTACCAGACGATACTCATATGACTTAACAATACCAGGAATAATGAGGAGAAATGACCAAAGTACGATAAACAGGTCTCTCATAAACATAGCTTTAACAATCTTCTTATATCCATGTTCAAAAGCATATACAACATTTGAGATATTACCATCTTCATCAAGATTCTTATAGAAATATCTATTACATCCAAGAATAAGCGGATTTATAATAAAGATATCAAATACTATCGCAATTGCCATAATTATAGTCATAACAACCATAAATACTATCACAAATACAAGTCCTGCCATTGCTGTATCTTTGTCTGATAATGCTTCTCCATTAACAACATATACGCCATTTTCACTGTCATAGTTAACTGTTATATCCGATTCCGGATCCACATAGTAAGGATCTTCAGTAGTATCACCCTCTGTGACTTCGTCATAAAGCTCATCTGTATCTTCATCAATTGTTTCCGTAGCCTCATGATGATTATTGAAAATCGTGTTCATACAACTTGAAAATCCACTTGAACCTCCGCTAGCAGCTCCTCCTATAAGTGTCAGGATAAATGCAACTAAAACGCATTTCCAGTACGACCTCTTAAATGAAGCCTTAGCCCTCGCCTTTAATTCTTTTCTTGTCCACATAACTTTCTTCCTTCCTTTTAACAAAATGTTTGTTTTTGTTATGTGCACATCTTAACAAACCAACCTTATCATAAGAATCGCTCTTCCTTAATGTTATCTTAATGAATAATATTTCTAAAATAATAATGCTTAAGCTATCATTACAGCTACTTTCCAGCCGCCCTCTGTATCAGCTTAGCTATCTCAACTATAGGAATTATAAGGATTGCAATACCTACAGCTATTCCAAACTCTTTTGCATCTATAAAGCTAAATGAGAATATATTCCTTAACGCTGGTACATATAGGATCACTACTGTAAGCACCAGTGAGAAGCAAAGTGTAGCCCACAGAGTCTTATTCTGCTTCTTAAGGCTAAAGAGAGATGCTCTTCTGGAACGCATATTAAAGCTGTGGAATACTTCCATAAGTGAAAGTGTAAGGAATGCCATAGTCATACCATCAGAAGATGTCTCTATAACCCAGCTTCCACTCTCCATATAATGTCCTACCGCATAAGATACAACTGTAAGTATAGCTATAACAGCACCCTGAAGAACTACATCTACTCCCAGTCCACCTGAGAAGATACCATCTGTCTTCTTACGTGGTTCCTGTGTCATAGTGTCAGGTTCAGCCTCTTCCATACCAAGTCCGATAGCTGGGAAACAGTCTGTGATCAGATTAATCCACAGCAGGTGTGCAGGCTTAAGTATAGTAAAGTTCATGATAGTTGCTATAAATATAGCTATAACCTCTGCAAGGTTTGAAGAAAGCAGGAACTGTATAGCCTTACGAATGTTATCATAGATTCTACGACCTTCAGCTACAGCAGCAACTATAGTAGCGAAGTTATCATCAGTAAGTATCATATCTGCAACGTTCTTAGTTACATCAGTACCAGTTATACCCATACCTACACCGATATCAGCCGACTTAATGGAAGGTGCATCATTTACACCGTCTCCTGTCATGGCTGTTACCTTATCCTTAGCTTTCCAGGCATTTACGATACGTACCTTATGTTCAGGCTGAACACGGGCATATACTGAATAATCTCCAACATGTTCCATAAAGTATTCATCTGATAATTCCTCAAGCTCAGAACCAGTGATTGCTTCATATGTAGTAGACTGTCCATTTTCATCTACACCGTCTAAGATTCCAAGCTCCTTAGCTATAGCAACAGCTGTGTCACGGTGATCACCAGTTATCATAACCGGGCGGATACCAGCCTTACGACACTCTCCTATAGCAACCTTAACCTCAGGACGAATAGGATCGATCATTCCGCAGAGGCCAACATATATAAGGTCATTTTCTATAAGCTCTGGTGAAAGGTCTGATGGAACCTTATCCATCTTCTTAAAACCAAGTGCAAGTACACGGAGAGCTCTGTCAGCCATTCCTTTATTGGAAAGCTGTATCTTCTTGAGAACTTCAGGAGTAAGCTCATGTATCTCGCCATCCATAAGATACTTAGTGCATGCATCCAGTACACAGTCAGGCGCACCCTTTGTAAACTGAATATATCCTCCTTCCGTGTCCTTATGGATTGTTGTCATCATTTTTCTAAGAGAATCAAAAGGAGCTTCTCCAACTCTCGAATATTTCTCCTTAAGTTCAGCCTTAGGCATAGCATTCTTCGCTGCATCTGTAACAAGCGCACATTCTGTAGCCTCTCCTACCGCCTTGTCTGTCTCCCACTCAGCATCTGAGCAAAGAGCCATACCAAGTATCAGTTTCTTACCATCGGCTGACAGATTATCATCTGGAAGAAGACTCCCCGCCTCATCCTTATCAACCTCTACTTCTCCGTCTGTTATAGTTACATGCTCAACAACTGTCATCTTGTTCTGTGTAAGAGTTCCTGTCTTATCTGAACAGATGATCTGCGTACATCCAAGAGTCTCAACAGCTGTAAGACGTCTGATGATTGCATGATTCTTTGACATATGTGTTACACCGATCGAGAGAAGAACTGTAACTACAGCAGCTAGTCCTTCTGGTATAGCTGCAACCGCAAGAGATATTGCAATCATAAATGTATTAATAAAGAATTCTCCACCAAGGCCTGCGCCTGTAACAAGATTTCTTACGATATTTATAGCAAAGATTATGGCACAGATAACAAGTACCATAACAGAAAGGATCTTAGAAAGCTCTGTAAGCTTTATCTGAAGTGGGGTTTCATCATCAGCTGCTTGTGATAACTGATCGGCGATTTTACCCATTTCCGTATCCATACCAGTTCCAACTACTACAGCCTTACAACGACCGTACTGAACTGATGACCCCATGTAGATCATATTAGCTCTATCTCCAAGAGGAATATCTGTTCCACCTCCCAAGTCCAGAACATCTGCAGTCTTCTCCGATGGAACTGACTCACCAGTAAGCGCTGCCTCTTCAACCTTAAGAGACGCTGCTTCTATGATACGAGCGTCCGCTGGCACAGCATCACCCGCTTCTAGAGAAATGATATCACCAGGAACAAGGTCTGCCGAAGGGATAACCATAACTTCTCCATCACGGATAACCTTAGACTGTGCAGCTGCTATCTCCTGGAGAGCCGCTATAGCTGACTCTGCTTTAGACTCCTGATATACGCCTAAGATAGCATTTACTATAACGACTGTAAGTATAATAAATACATCTGCAAATCCCTCATGAGAGAACACTGCTGTTACAGCAGATATTATAGCTGCAATGATTAGAACAATCGTCATCGGTTCGCAGATTTCCTTAACGAACTTCTTTATAATGCTCTCCTTTTCCTTCTCGACCAGTTTATTTGGGCCAAACTTCTCGAGACGGCTTTCTACCTCTGCCTTTTTAAGACCAGTCTCAGTAGACTCTTTCTCCTTTAGAACATTTTCAAATGATTCAAGATAATATTTCATTTCCTCTCCTTCTAAAAACCCTGAATCCTTCAGGGATACTATTTACGTGGAATCATTATAGATAGGGCAAAGGATGATTCATCCGACTCAGCCTTTACAAGACCGTCATAATCCTCCACTGCCTTTCTTATATTTCTAAGTCCAAAGCCATGATGTTCCTTATCTTTCTTAGATGTATAACCCGCAGACATGAAAAGTTTCTCAACATCAACCTGCTTTGCCGCAGAATTAGCTATCTTTATAACAAAGAACTTTTCAGTACGTTTTATATCCATCTTAATCCAAGCAGAATCAGAGCTATCTTCTGTCTGTGACTTAGAAGATGCTTCGATTGCATTATCCAGTGCATTTGCAAATATACTGCATACATCCATAGGCTTCAGATTTAGTCCGCCATCTATGACACCATCGAGCGCAAAGGAAATCTCCATTTCCTTCATCTTATCTGCCTTCATCGCAACTATACAATCTAGCATCTCATCACCAGTTATATAAGTAGGTGAAAGAGATCTTACATTTCCGAGAAGCGACTTAAGATGATCTCCCGCCTCCTCAATTCGTCCTTCTTCAAGCATCATACTTGTGAGCGAAAGATTATTGATTATATCATGTCTAAAGGCTCTTGTTTCCGTCTGAGACCTCTTATATTGTTCTATATATTCAAGCTCTGCCGTAAGATAGGTTTCCTGATATTCATTTTTTTCCTTAAGGGATTTTTCAGCAGCAGTAAGAACAAGTAACGATGGAGCAATAAATCCGAGGATTGGAATTATGACTCCAAATACTCTGCAAAGTAATTCATGGCTTTCACTTAAATCTTCACGAAATGGAATACTCGGAACTATATAGAAGGAACAAAGCCATACTACAAAGAATATTCTGCTCTTAATACTGAGAACATAGAATCTTTCCTTCTTGTAATATCCAAAGTAAAGAAGAAGTATAACAAAAACAGTAAGTACGAAACATATACCAATATAAATAGTTAAGAGAGCTGTATTAAACTTATAGTCTTCTTCCTGAAGACCTACCAAAAATGATGTATACTTCATATAGTCTCCACCCATAATATATATTATGGTATTAAGGACCATATTATTTATATATCCATAATAAAGCCAAAGAATAATTATCGATTCTAATGATCTACGTATCCTCTTTTCCTTAAATGCAAAGAGATAAATAATAAAAGCATAAATAAATACACCTATATTTAATACACTGCTTGATATACTATTAAGTGTATTAATAGCTTTAATAGTATCTTCACTTAATTCACTTAATTCGTTAGCAGTCATTAACGCCGGGTCCATTTTGTACATTACAATAGCAACTGCAACATGAACCAAAATAGTAAAAAGAATAGTACCGCAGGTTGCGATTATCATTTTCTTTGTAATAACCACATAATGACCAAGAAAACAAGAAGCTACTAGAAGTATAATAAATGTTGCTAGTATAAAGGTAACATTTGATAAAGCAATCGATATAAGATTTAAAAAGTCATAAATTGTCAATTTGTTTCACCCTGTCTAAAATGCTGAACTCTCTACATAAGAATATAGAGCCTCTTTTAACGGCTTTATATTAGATCTACTAACTGGTACACTTACCTCTCCATCATTGCCATCTAGAAGGACATCGCCTTTAACCATTTTCTTCACTCTCGCAAGTGAAATAAGATATCCTCTATGTACTCTGAAGAATCCGTCATTTTTGAGTTGTTCCTCAAAATCACCAATATTGTATCTAACCAGGAATTCTCCAGATACCGTATATATCATCACATACTGATTCTGAGCTTCCAGATAAATGATGTCTGAAACATTTATCAGAGTCTCTTCGCCCTCTACCTTAATCAGAAGCTGACGCTTACTACTGCTCTTATCCATAACGAATCTAAGGACCTCACGAAGCTTATCTTCCTGTATAGGTTTCGTTAAATATCTAAGTGCATTTACCTCATATCCTTCAAGAGCATATTCAACATGTCCTGTAAGAAAGACAATATAGATACTATCGCTTCTTTCACGGAGCTTTTTTGCAAGTGTTATGCCGTCCATAGCTGGCATCTCGATATCAAGAAACAGAACATCATATGGATTTGCATCGAAAGCCTGAAGAAGCTTTCTACCATCCTCATATGCATCAACTACTACATCAATACTACCAGCAAGCTTATCTATCATTTCTCTTGCCTGAGTACGGAACTTTTCTTCATCATCACAAACAGCAATCCTCATAATACTATCCCTTCTTATATACAATATACTAAAACCTCGGAGAATTAACTCCACCTAAAACACCAATTTAATATTTTACACTATTGTAGGATTTTTTAACATATAATTTTTCTGATACACTTAGGAATCCTAAATATCACTAATACACAAAAGAAGTTAGCGATTAATATCACTAACTTCTTTAAAATGGTTTCTTGTGAAAAAGTTTTTTTAAAATAATATCTTCACCGCGTGCCTTACTAAGCTCTTAGTAGAAGACATGATTTCCTATCTGAATATAGTTACCACTGTCATATACTGACTGAGGTGTGTTCCAAGTAGGTCTGAAGCTCATGTAGCCTCCGATATTGTTAGCTCCATTAAGAGCATCCTGAGCGGCCTGAAGTGATGTAGATGAACCACCTGTTGAAAGTGCAGTCTGAAATGCTGATGTATAAGCTCCAGAGAACTGGCTAGGTGCATATATAACGCTTGAAAGTGAGCCACCCCACTGACCGCTATATAATCTATTCATTACGACACTTGCAACTGCAAGCTGTCCTTCATAACACTCTCCACCTGACTCTGCATATACAATAGCCGCAAGAAGATAAAGATCAGAAGATGCAACTGCTGTAGCCTCTGTAGGTGCTTCTGTTGGAGCTTCTGTAGGTGCCTCAGTAGGAGCCTGTGTAGGCGCCTCTGTTGGAGCCTGAGTAGGTGCTTCTGTAGCAGCCTGTGTAGGCGCCTCTGTTGTAGCCTGTGCAGGCGCCTGAGTTGTTGTCTCAGTAGAACCTGTCTTAGTTGTATCTTCCTTAGCAACCTCTGTAGTATCTATCTCAACTTTTCTATCTATTGCAACTTCTGTAGTAGCCTGCTCCTGATTATTTGCATCAGCAACGAGAACTTCCTTAACACCAAGTGCTTCTCTGTAGCTTACGCCATCAGATGCAGCCTTCTCAGCAACCTTTGTTGCCTCATCATCAGTAACAATATATTCTGTCTTAACATATCCCTCTGTATCAAGATGAGCAACTATAGTCCACTCGCCCTCTGTTCCTACGACATCACCGTAATCACCAGTGTTAAGAACCTTAAGGATATTTCCATCTTCTGAAGCCTCAGCTCTGACGTTAAGTCCCTCTGTTGTAACGATGAACTTACCTGTCATATCGTACTCAGGCTTTGTGAGTCTATCAACATCATTAGAAACTGTAAGTACGTCCTCACCCTCTAAACGAACATAGAGTGCGTCGACTGAATCAGCCTTTACAAGAGAATCCTCACCAATCTGGATAGCGTATGTCTCAACTTCAGGCTCTGCCTCAGTCTCTTCAACTTGTTCAGCCTTAGTATTTACTGCCATGCCAGAAGCAACTCCTGTTCCAGCAACCTGTACTGTAAGGTATGCTCCACCTGCAAGTGTAGCGAGACCCATAACTGCAAGTGTATTTCTAACTATATATCTACCAGAGAATATATACTTTCTAGCAAAGATTTTTGCATTTTCAAGTTTTATCTGCTGTCTACGATTCATAAAAACCTCAATATATTAACGGATTTCTTAACATTTAATATGTTTTATTACATATTATGTAAACAAATGTTACGAATTATGTTAATTTGTTACGATTTTGTTACGAAGCAATACTACCACTTTGTAACATTTCTGTCAAGTTTTTATGGGTTATTACGCACTTATATTTGTAGAAATTCACCCATAGAAATGTACATATATACCAAAAAAGAATCACCCCGCGAAGGGTGATTCCCACTTATTCTTCTAAAGATTTAAAATATTCATCGATTCCGTTAGCGATACCCACAGCAAGTTTCTTCTTATAATCATCCATACCGAGTGCGATATCGTCGTTGTTATTCGACAGGAATCCAACGCTCAGAACCGTTGCCGGCATATTGCAGTAATTAAGAGATGTCAGGTTATCCGTCTCATAGATTCCCATTCTCGTAGCTCCTGTCTGTTCACAGGTTGTCTGCAGAACGTCGTAGCAAAGCTCGTAATTCTTCTGATACATAGTTCCTGTATGAGAATTGGTCGATGTAGCTATAAATCCGAGTATGCCTGAAGCAGATGGATCATTTGCCTTAGGTGCTTCGAGCTTTATATATATTTCCGCGCTAGATGCATTTGCCATCTGAGCACGCTTAGCGTTGCTTATATTTACATTATTAGTAGTACGCGAAAGGTAAACTGTATACCCTCTCTTCACAAGCTCAGCGTTAAGGTAGTTTGCAACGGACATGGTTACGTCATATTCGAAGTTTCCCGAATTAACTCCTATCGCGCCTGCAGTCATCTTAGTCTTCATGCCTGCCAGCTCAGCATTTGTTGGTGTAGCATATTCTCCGCTATCTGTAAGAGCCGGCGCATCAATCTCAGGACTTAGAGGTTCATAGTTAAGATCCTCGGTTATCTGCTTCGCAGGATCTATAAATACTATGTGGCTTACTTTCTCAACATCTGTTTCTGTCGCCCACTTAACAGCGGTTTCTTCTACGAATCTAGATTCCACATAATAGATACCGCCATTTATCAGCACTCTGGCCCATCCATCCTTTACTCCAGTTCTGTTCAGAGTTACACCAGCATCCAGTGTAATATAGATATCGCCGCCTGATTCAGCAGTTTTCCTCACATTTACATCATTTTGAAGAGTCACAACATAATCCTTTACAGGACGGAATCCGTCTGAATCTATGAGTGTATCATCTTCCGCGGTTGATGTTGTTGGCTTATCCGATGTAGTCGTTCCACATCCGATAGTCATCAGGAGTAATGAACATATTAATATGCATGCAATGATTTTCTTCATTTTATATTCTCTTTAAATGTATTATAAAGTCATTAGTTTAGAATTAGTTATGGGGATTATTAGAACATTCCCCTTATCAGTGTAAAGACTCCCGCGCTTCCAAGTCCCATGATTATTCCCGCAAGGATAACGCCGCAGACTACAGCTATTACGCTCTTCTTGAAGTCTAAATCTAAGATACTTGCAGCAAGGGTTCCAACCCATGCGCCTGTTCCTGGAACTGGTATACCCACAAAAAGGAACAGTGCTATATACGAGCTTCTACCTACCTTCTCAGTAAGCTTCTTGCCGCCTCGCTCTCCCTTCTCGAGACAAAAGTTAAAGAACTTTCCAACCCATTTAAGACCTTTAGGCCAGTTAACCTTTGTTCCCCACTCTAGTACTCGTCTTGCAAAGAAGAAAATAAAAGGAACTGGTAACATATTTCCTATAATTGCTATAGCATACGTAAGTGGAATATTAAGTCCAAGTCCTATTGCATATGGTATAGCGACTCTCAGCTCTGCAAGTGGAAGCATTGATATAAAAAATACTATAAAATATTTAAGCATAATTTTCCCTCTAATTTCCTATATATAATACATGTCATTTACATCAAAAAGAAATCGTGAAATGAACCATGTACCGTCCCTGTCTATATCTGATTAGACAAGAACTCATTCAGCCTCTGTATCAGAGTATCACTATAGTAATTCTCATACATGGCCTTACGCATCTCAGCTGGCTTATTGGTAATGATCGAATCAACGTCCATAAGCATCATGCTTTCCAGAGTATTCGGATCATCTATAGTCCAGGCATAAACCTCCTTGCCCAGACTGTGAGCCTGCTTAACAACGTCATTATTAATATATCTCGCCTTTATACTAAAGCCATCCGCATATTCCAGAGAATAGAAATCTCCCATAGCTACTGCCATAGTATATACCGTCTTAATTCTTGAATCTTTCAGCTTTATCTTCTTAATAGAACCATAGTTAAGAGACGTAACTAAGCAGTTGTCATAGTATTCATATTCCTGAATGATCTCGACAACCTTCTGAACGAACTTCTTATCAGTCTTAGCTGGCTTCAGTTCAATATTTATAATAGCACGGTCTCCGACAAGTTCTATAGCCTCTCTAAGAGTTGGAATCTTCTCGTCCTTATATAGCTCCTTATCCTCACCTTTACATTTAGCAGTTGGACTATACTCGAGCAGTTCCTCATAAGTTAGCTTTCCAACCTTCTTGTTAACACCGCAGGTACGTTTCAGATTCTCATCATGCATTACGACGATCTCGCCGTCCTTCGTCTCTCTTACATCAAGCTCGATGATATCAGCTCCATTTTCAATAGCTTTCTCAAATGCAGCAAGAGTATTCTCAGGAGCTGAGGAGCTGTCGCCTCGATGAGCCGTTATAGTAACCTTGTCCAGATACTCTACATTGACGGAGATTACATTATAGCGCTTTAGCATGTAGAAGCCAACATTTAATATGATAGCCATACATGTAAGGATAACAATGACTGTACCTTCCCTATGACGACGGTTCTTTGTATTGACCTCATCATAGTCATCCAGACTCGGCTTATCTTCTTCATTAGGAAGCAGGCTGTAGAAAGAAGCACAGATGTACGAATATACAGCTGGAAGTCCAGCTACTACATATAAAAATGATAGCACTATCTTAATACTCTCATAAGCTAGCGTTGCAGCCTTTACAGCAGACTTCGAAGAAAGTACAAGTGAAAGTATTGAACCGGAATAGTAGAAGTTAACTACTGCAGGAAGCGCTACTGTAAGGAAAACCCACGCGAGTACACCGCTTATTGTCTTAAAACGCTTTCCCTTCAGAAGCTCCTTTGTCCTGTCAACAGCCTTTCTGAAACTAACCTTCTCCACATTAAATACATGAAGAATAAATGTATATCTTAGTGAATATAAGACAACCAATATGTAGAGAACCGCTACCGCGATAGTTATCCCTTTATTTACAGATACAATATCTATAATATATGGTGCACGAATATTTAGTAGATCAAAGACTAAGATAACATTTGATATAACCGGAAGATAGCAAAGTGTAGTAACAAAGATTGGCATATTTCTTGGTCTAAGCACTCTCATAGAAGATCTAATACCAATCAGAAGCATCCTAAGTGGTGACGTCTTCTTAAGGTAATGTGCTCTATGATAGGCATAGCTGATTCCAGAAACTTCTACCATAATACACATTGATATGAATAAAAACATTACAAAGAGAAATGCATATGTAGATGGAGCCTTAAAAAACTTCTTCGCAGTCTCCTTCGACAGATATGATATTCCGGATAGCTTTACTGCATAGTTTACAAATACATAATACAGCGGTATAAGCACAGCAAATGATACTGTCTTGAGGAAACACTCAAACAGTACGGTATATAATAGATTATATCTAAATAGCTTTATAGCCGCTTTTACATTTTTCATCTCTCTTAACTCTACACCTTACTTATTATATCTATACTAGATCAACATCATAGCATCCCCAAAGGAGAAGAATCTATATCTCTCCTTCACAGCTTCCTCATATGCCGCCATAACGTCGTCTCTGTTATAGAAAGCAGACACTAACATTATAAGTGTTGACTCTGGCAAATGGAAGTTTGTTATTAAGGAATCTACAACTTTGAACTCATATCCAGGATATATAAATATATTAGTCCAGCCCGAAGCCGGTTTAATCTCCTGTAAAAATGAGTCACTTTTTACGTCGGACGTAACTGCTGACTCATTTTTGTGAAGGCCCTGAAGTGTTCCGATTGTCTCCAGAGTTCTGGTACTTGTAGTTCCTACTGAGATCACTCTGCCCCCCTTGGCGCGTGTCTCATTTATTATATCAGCAGCTTCCTGAGTTAACTCATAGTACTCAGTATGCATGTGATGGTCTTCTATCTTTTCTACCTTAACCGGTCGAAATGTACCAAGTCCTACATGTAGTGTAAGTCTTGCAATCTTTATGCCCTTATCTTCTATCTCCTTCAGAAGCTCACTTGTGAAATGAAGACCTGCTGTAGGAGCGGCTGCACTACCCTCATTTTTCGCATATACAGTCTGATAACGAGTTTTATCTTGAAGCTTATGTGTTATATATGGTGGGAGCGGCATTTCGCCTAACTTATCCAGCACCTCTTCCCAGATACCGTCATACTCAAAACGAATGATTCGATTTCCCTCTTCAACTGTATCGATAACCTCGGCACTAAGCAGAGCCTCTCCAGTCACTTCGTCCTTGCCGAAGACCACGCGGGCACCAGGCTTCATTTTCTTACCAGGCTTAACAAGGCACTCCCAGATACGAGTATTCTTCTCTGATTTTGCAAGTTCTGCATATCTTTCTGACGCGTCCTTCAAAAGAAGCACCTCTATAGCAGCTCCCGTCTCTTCCTTCTCGCCCAAAAGACGTGCAGGAATAACCTTGGTATCGTTAATGACAAGGCAGTCACCAGGATTTAAATATTCAATAATATCATGAAACTTCCTATGTTCTATCTCACCAGTATCACGGTGTATCACCATGAAGCGAGACTCATCTCTCTTCTCCAGCGGATCCTGTGCGATCAGTTCCTCAGGGAGATCGTAGTAAAAATCTTTTACTTCCATACTATATCCTCTATACCTCAAAAACGTGACAGTTTGCCCGAGCCAAAATACTCGGGCAACTTGCCACATTTATCATAATCTTATTCAGTTACTAGGCACGAAGTACGATACCTTCGTCTGAAAGCGCTGCAAGTACAGCATCAACAGCAGATGATACTTCTTCACCTGAGAGGCTGTGATCACTTGCTCTAAATGTAAGCGAATAAGCTACACTCTTCTTAGAAGCATCCAGCTTCTCGCCAGTTGGGTCTTCGAATACATCGAAGAGTTCAAGATTCTCAAGATACATTCCAGCATTCTTGCGGATAGTCTTCTCGATATCGCCAACGTATACATTTCTATCTGATACAAGTGCAAGGTCACGAGTTGATGCAGGATACTTCGCAATCTCAGTAAACTTGATATCGAAGTCTGCCATTTCTACAACTCTTTCCATATTGATTACAGCTATATAGCAGTCGCCCTTGATGCCATAGTTCTCAGCAACCATTGGATGAAGCTGTCCGATATAACCAACCTCAACGCTATGATCCTTAGCCTTAACGATTCTAGCCTGTCTAAGTGTATGAAGGAATGGATAATCTGTGTGATCATACTCAGCTGTTGAGATAAACTCAACGGCATTCTTGTTAGAACCAACGCTTCCATAGCCCTTTGAACCACTCATATTAAACTTATCAAGGAGTTCCTCTATAACACCCTTCATTACGAAGAAGTCGCCTTCGCCGTACATACCAAGTGTAAGTCTTCTAACCTCATCAAGCGGAAGATCACTTGTCTTACCCTCTTCAGTTGGCTTTGCTGGCCATGTCTCATGAGGAAGATAAACTGTTCCGAGCTCATATAGACGAACATTCTTGTTACGTCTGCTAGAGTTAGTTCCAAGTGATGTGAGAAGTCCATTCAGAAGCTGAGTTCTCATAACCTTGAAGTCCTCACCAAGAGGATTGATTATCTCTATAGTTCTTCTAAGTGGATTTCCTTCAGGAATCAGAAGCTTATCAAATGCCTTTGCACTCTCGAAGCTATATGTCATACCCTGTGAGAATCCATTTTCTTCAACTATTCCACGAGCGATAGCATTAATTGTCTCCTCATAAGAAACGCCACCGATACCGCCGTTAGTTGTTGGAACTGTTGAAGGTATATTGTCATATCCATGTATACGAGCTATCTCTTCTGCAAGATCAGCCATGCAGTTAAGGTCCTGTCTAAATGTTGGAACTGTCAGCATGTTACTTGCCTTATCGTACTGAAGTCCAAGTCTTGCGAAGATATCAAGCTGCTCCTCTACGCTTATATCAACTCCAAGGAGTGATGTCATTTTATCTGGTTCGAATGGAAGCATCTTAGCTGTAACAGGGTTTGGATATACATCAACTTCACCCTCAAGTACTTCACCACAACCGAACTCCTGAATCAGCTGTACCGCACGAGTTACAGCAAGCTCAGCAAGTTCAGGATCAAGCCCTTTATTGAACTTAGCAGATGACTCAGTTTGTATTCCGTGACGACGCTCTGACTTACGAATGTTATTTCCTTCGAAGCAAGCAGACTCGAAGAGAATGTAAGGAAGCTCCTTCGTCTCAAGAGGAATCATAGAGTTCTTACCACCCTTGATACCTGCAAGTGCAACTGGCTTTACTGCATCACAGATCATCAGTGTATCTGTATCTAATGTAAGTTCTTCATCATGAAGTGTCACAAACTTCTCGCCTTCAGCAGCACGTCTTACAACTATCTTTGAGCCTTCAAGTGTTGACAGGTCGAAAGCATGCATTGGCTGACCGAGCTCTTCCATTACATAGTTTGTGATATCTACTATATTGTTAATTGCATTTATTCCTCTACTACGAAGTCTCTTCTGAAGCCAGAGAGGTGAAGGGCCGATCTTTACATTTCGAACAACTCGTCCGATATATCTCTTGCAAAGTTCTGGTGCCTGAATCTCAACAGATATCTTATCTGATGACTTCTCATCATGCACCTCAGCAGCCTTCACTGAAGCTGACATCTTATCCAGATCAAATGAACCTTCTGGGTCAAATGCTACTCCATAAGTTGCAGCTGCTTCACGGGCCATTCCAAGAACTGAGAAGCAGTCTACTCTGTTGGATGTAATCTCATACTCGATATTTGCATCATTAAGGCCGAGCTTTTCTGTCGCATCATCGCCTGCCTTAAGATCCATAAGTGCTATCTCATCATCTGTGAAAATATAAACTCCGTCCTTATCTCCAGGATAGAGGTTTGGATCACCACCAATTTCTTCGATAGCGCACATCATACCTGATGATGGCACTCCGCGGAGCTTACCCTTCTTGATCTTACCTTCCTTTGGTGTAAGGTCTTCACCTGTATGTACATTGAACACTGCTGTTCCGCCATCAAGTACTGTAGGTGTGAGATACTTCTTCTCTTCGCCTGCATACTTATATGGGCAGAGCTTAATGATATTTGGTGCTCCTGTTACAATCTGAACTATGCCTTCCTCATCTTGGCCAGCTTCTACTGTATGTCCAACATTTACCTGACATATAACGAGTCTATCTGCATCTGGATGAGGTGCTACTTCTACTACCTGGCCAACTACTACTCGGCTGAGTCTAGCGCCTGTTGGTTTCTTGAAGTACTTTGTTACACGCTCTACGTGTGAACCTGAAAGTGTGATTCTATCAGCAAACTCGTCAACTGCTTTATCGAGACCTTCGTACTCGAGAGTTGTCTTTCCTGATTCATCTATATCTACTTCCGGAAATGGAAGATCCGGAACAATCTGTTTTAACCACATTACTGGTGTATCCATATCATTTCTCCTTTATCTACTATGTAGTATATATCGCGTATTTATTAGAACTGCTCGAGGAAGCGGATGTCATTCTCGTAGAGGAGACGCATATCTGCTATCTCATACTTGAGAAGAGCTACTCTCTCAAGTCCGATACCGAATGCGAATCCTGTATATACTGGTGCATCTGGATCGTTCTTGTCGTTGATTCCACACATTTCGAGTACATCTGGATGTACCATACCGCATCCAAGAATCTCAATCCATCCTGAACTCTTGCAGGATGTACATGCGCAGTCTACTTCTTTACGAACTAGCTTTCCACCTTCTTTTACTTCTTCTATCTTCTTTACACGACCGGTTCCGTGACATTTGAAACAGGTTACATCTACTTCTGCAGATGGTTCAGTAAATGGGAAGTGATGCGGACGAAGCTTTGTCTTTGTATCTGGGCCGAAGAACTCTTTTGCGAACTGATCAAGTGTTCCCTTAAGGTCTGCCATAGTTACATTTTCTCCGATAACCAGTCCTTCTACCTGATGGAAGGATGGGCTATGGGTTGCATCTACTTCGTCTGAACGAAATACGCGTCCTGGAGATATAAGCTTGATTGGAAGTTTTCTCTCTGGGAAACCTTTTGAAGTCTCCTTAAATTTTCCAGCTGCAAGCATTACTCTGGCCTGTACTGATGATGTCTGTGTACGAAGCACGATATCATCTTCGGTTGTCTCTCCCTTATCAGCGTCGTGCCTCTTTATATAGAAGGTATCCTGCTCATCTTTTGCAGGATGGTCTTCTGGGATGTTGAGGAGCTTGAAGTTCATGCGGTCGTACTCTATCTCTGGACCTTCTACAACTTCGTAACCCATACCGATGAATACTTTCTCAAGATCTTCTAGAGCTATCTGGTTAGGATGCTTATGTCCTCTTGCTGTTCTTGTTCCTGGACGTGTGACATCTAACCACTCTGTCTCCATCTTTTTCTCGATCACCTTGGACTTGAGTGCTTTCTTCTGCTCTGCGAGTTTCTCTTCAAGAACATCTCTTACAGAGTTAACCATCTGACCTACCTTTGGTCGATCTTCTGGAGCAACATCCTTCATGCCCTTAAGGATTTGTGTAAGTTCTCCCTTTTTACCAAGCACTGATACTTTTATCTCATCAAGTGCTTCAGGAGATGTTGCAGCAGCTATCTGTTTTTCTGCCTGTTCCTTGATCTTTTCAAGCATTTCCTTCATTCTTATCATCCTCCTAATAAACTGCAAGCTTGCACGATTGATTTATATTCAATCTTGCAAAAAAACATTAATCATAAGAAAACCGGGTGCAAGTTTTCACTTACACCCGGGACGATTATCTAACCGCGGTACCACCCGTCTTCTACACTCAACCCTAGATAGTAGTATATTACTACTAAGTCGAATATAACTCTCATTTATCTAAGACTCCAGTGTGAAGATAACTTCTATATCAATCTTAACAAGGCTTCCAGCCGATGACCTCGTCTCTCTGTAAGTGAAGATAGGAGCTTTATGCACCATCATAGTCTTCTAATTCGGTATTCTGTTCGTTAATACCCTTGGATTATAGTAACTAAGCCCATTAAAGTCAAGCGTTTTTGTTATGATGCGAAGAATGTTTTGTTATGATGCGAAGAATGTTGTTGCTAGGACACCATATATTTCTCGTACCGAATATGTTGGGTAGAGCCACCAATCTGTCTTCGCTGGTACTGCACTGTAGGATAGACCATTTTTCTCAGCTACCTGTCCAGCGCGGAAGATATGGAACTCATTTGTAGCAATTGCTACATTATTTCCCAGATTCTCTCGCTCTAAGATTTCTGTTGAAAGCTTTATATTTTCAAGTGTTGATGTAGACTTATCTTCCTTGTAGATTCTATCTGCATCGATTCCCTGTGACACAAGCCAGTTGTACATACAATCTGCTTCTGATATCTCTTCATCTGAGCCCTGGCCACCTGACACTATACATACTGCATCTTCGTGCGACTCAAGATATTCCTTAGCAACAACAAGTCTTTCTTCAAGCATTTTGCTTGGTTCCTCACCATTTACTTTACAACCTAGAACTATGAGTACTTCATTTCCCTGACTACTCTTGAGCGTTGCAGAGAACATCAATATAGAGATTACTACTCCAACTACAAGTGCGCTGCATCCTGTCAGGAAAACTCCTGTCATTATAACTCGACCTGCCTTTTTCTCTGTCTGCTTCTTGATCCAGCCATTTATAGGTTCGAAAAATACCGCATACATTATCACAGCAACTGAAATGAACATTCCTGTGATGTTTCCTATATTTATGATTCCTCCAAAGTATGGATTGCAGAAGAGACCGAAAAGTACACCGCCGATTCCTGCTAGTAGTGTTCGGATAGCTGCGCTTAGTCTTCCTTTATTTTTCGTATTTTTATTCTTTGTTTCTTTATCATTTCCCATATTTTTATTCCCCTTTTAAATAAACACCTGCTCTTCGCTTTGTCTAAAAAACTTTAGTCTTTTATTCCTAGCATGGGTTCATTTTAGAGGAACAAGTCATCTCATGAGCATATCTTCAGCATAGCTTCAGCATCGTCAAAGCATCAAACTTGCATCCACGAGTATCAAAAAAGACAGCCTCTATACGCTATAGAGCACTGTCCTAAAGGGCTTATTATATATAACTTGCTATATATCCCATCACATCCTGAAGGGTTCTAAGGTCTGTCTCCACATCTCCTGTCTCCAGCGAATGATTTGCACCTTCGTAGATGTGAAGCGGTATCTGATTCTGCTCAGATAATCGGATCACTTCGTCTGTATCTGCCCATGGATCATCATTTCCATGAAATGCTATGCCAACCGATTCTTTTACAAACTTATATGTTTCAGCGACTGGCGTAAGATAGACAAGTTTTGCATTTAGGCCTTTCGAAAATATGTATGTATCCGCGAAGCTTGCAGCAACTGCTGTGCCTACGCTTTTACCCACAATCAAGATATCGCTGTATTCGTCCCAACGAATATCTTCAAGTTGTCTCTTTGCAGAGTCCAGTGCCGCCTCATATGCCTGCCTCATTACTTCTGGATCTCTTATAACCTTAGGAGGCATATTGTCATATGTTATCTGTACAAGCTCGTAATCCTTACTAAGCGCGAGTTTACCGCTGTAATATAGTAAAGGCTTCTGAGTTGTGTAACCCATTCCTGGAAATAGGACGCATATCTTCTTCATAGTTTTTCCTCATTTAGCTTTACATCAAGTACGCTATATGGAATATGAATACCCTTCTCAGCCAGTCTCTGCATAGTTACTTCTCTAACCCAGGAGCAGGCTTCGAAGTTTTCCTCGACTGTCTGTGTTCTGATGAAAAATGAATAACTGACGAAGGATTCTTTAAAGTTTATAAATACTTTGAACTCATTATCCGTAGTAAGTGGACAGTCTCTTATAACTCCCTTAATCTCCCGCTTGATGATTTCAGCAGTCTCTGGATTTTCAGCATCACGGTAACTCACAGGCAGCTCTACTATATAACGATTAAGCTGTTCATGGCCGATATCTGCATTTTTTATAAGAGAACAATCTATCTTAGAATTAGGAACTATAATATGTGCATTTGTCGAAAACTCTTTGATGACCGCGTGACGAAGTGTGACCTTCTCCAGATAACCAGTGTAGGTTATGCCATCAACCAGAAGCTCTATTCTGTCGCCTTTATCTACATGCGAAAAGAGACGGAATATAATGCCGTGAATGATATTGGTTAATCCTTCTTGAAGTATAAATGTCGCTATCGCAACACAAAGTGTTATTATGGCAGCACCCATTTTCATCTTATAAATCCTCTCGCATAGCAAATGCGGTTTGTCTTATAGTTCGATATCCCAGTAATTATCTAGTGTAGCAAAGTAATCATCAAGTGTTTCAGGACGTCTGATACATACTACAGAGTTATCTTCACGAAGAAGGAGCTCTGCTGACCAGAGGCGGCCGTTATAGTTATAACCCATAGCAAAGCCGTGTGCTCCTGTATCATGAATACAGATATAATCTCCCATATCGATCTTTGGAAGCTTTCTATCTATAGCAAACTTATCATTGTTCTCACAAAGTGAACCAACTACATCGTATGTCTCAGTTGCAGGCGCGTCTTCCTTACCAAGTACTGTAATGTGATGATATGAACCGTACATAGCCGGTCTCATAAGGTTAGCTGCACATGCATCTACTCCGATGTACTCTTTATATGTATGCTTCTCATGTATTGCTGTTGTTATAAGGTGGCCATATGGCGCTAGCATGAATCTTCCAAGCTCTGTGAAAATGGATACATCTCCTAATCCTGCTGGTACAAGCACTTCGTCGAATACCTTATGCACGCCTTCACCTATTACTGCGATATCATTTGAAGGAGCATCTGGATGATAAGCTATTCCAACACCACCTGACAGATTAATGAAGCTAAGTGATATACCTGTCTTCTCCTTGATTTCTACAGCCAGCTCGAAAAGAATCTTTGCAAGAGCTGGATAATAATCATTTGAAAGTGTATTACTTGCAAGGAAGCTGTGAATACCAAGTTCCTCTACGCCAAGTTCCTTAAGTCTCTTATATGCCTCAATGATCTGATCTTTTGTCATACCATACTTAGCATCGCCAGGATTATCCATTACCTGAACAGCCTCGCCACTTTCGCCAAGCTTAAAGACACCACCTGGGTTAAATCTACAAGACATACGCTTAGGAAGCTTTCTTCCTGCCTCATCGCCTGTAAGCTTTCCTTCCAGCGCCTTCACAACAAAGTCGATATGTGTAATGTCATCTAAGTTAATGATACCACCGAGTTCAGCGCACTTTATATATTCTTCGGCTGGAGTCTCATTTGAAGAGAACATGATATCATATCCCTTTACTCCAGTTCTCTCGGACAGAACAAGCTCAGCAAGTGATGAGCAGTCCATTCCGCAGCCTTCCTCGTGAAGTATCTTTAATATAGTAGGATTTGGAGTTGCCTTTACTGCAAAATACTCCTTGAATCCCTTATTCCATGAGAATGCAGCATTCATAGCGCGGGCATTCTCTCTGATTCCTTTTTCATCGTAGATGTGAAATGGTGTATGATATGTCTTCACTATCTCATCTATCTGTTCCTTTGTTACAAATGGTGTCTTCATAATTACTTCCTCTTTTATATAAAACTACTACCATGAAATGATTTCGTGGCCTTCTTCTGTTACAAGAACCTGAATCTCCCACTGAGCTGACATAGAACCATCCTCTGTGTATACTGTCCAGTCATTTTCGGAATCTACAAATACTTCAGGTCCCCCAATGTTTACCATAGGTTCGATAGTGAACATCATACCAGGAACCATCAGCATCTCTGTTCCACGCTTAGTTACATAGCTTACCCATGGATCTTCGTGGAACTCGATACCTACACCGTGTCCACCAATCTCACGAACCACGCTATAACCAGCTGCCTTACAGTGTTCATGGACAACCTCTCCCATATCTCCAAGGAAGTTCCAAGGTTTAACTTCTTCAAGACCAAGGTATATACTCTCACGAACTGTTTCTACAAGTTTCTTATTCTCATCAGATACATTTCCAATAAGGAACATACGAGATGAATCTGAGAAATATCCATTTAATATAGTTGAACAGTCAACATTAATGATGTCGCCATCCTGAAGTATCTCATCCTTACTTGGGATTCCGTGGCAGACAGCATCATTTATAGATGTACATACGCTCTTTGGAAATCCTTCATAATTAAGTGGAGCAGGGATTGCGCCATGCTTCTCACATACTTCATTTACTATACGATTGATGTCTTCTGTGCTCATTCCGGCACATATCTTGTCTGCAACTACATCGAGACATTCGACATTAACCTTTGCACTCTCCTTAATGAGTGCGATCTGTTCTGGGGTTTTGATCATCTTGTGTGTAGGAACTATATGTCCCTGATTCTTGATCATTTCAATCTTGCGGTCAAATGCTTCGTGACACACCTTATATTTCTTGCCACTTCCACACCAACATGCATCATTTCTTCCTAACTTCTTAGCCATATTGCTTCCTCTATTTCTTCTATATTTAAACTCCTTTGAACTCTTCACATAAACAATAGATAAGTGTATCTAACACAACTTTTCTTGTCAAGATAAAATGAGTCACCCCGCACGTTCGACGTAAAAGTGACTCAAAAATGAGTCACCTTTTACGTCGAACGTGGAAGGTGACTCATTCGTATATGTGAATTAGATTTCTTCTTCTGTCATGTCGCGTTCTTTGTTGAATGCATCATAGAGACATGGCACCAGGATAAGTGTAAGTATTGTACCGTAGACCATACCACCTACTACTACGATAGCCATAGGCTGTGATATCTCAGTTCCCTTACCCATACCGACCGCCATGGTTGACATGGAGATGATGGTTGTAAGAGCTGTCATAAGTACAGGACGAAGTCTTGTCTTAGCTGACTCAATGATAGCATCCTTCTTAGCCTTTCCTTCACGTCTAAGCTGATTAACATAGTCAACCAGTACGATACCATTGTTAACGATGATACCGGCCAGCATTACGAAACCTATCATAGCAATAACTGAAACCGCCTTTCCTGTAAGGAACAATGCCAGGAATCCACCTGTGAAGGCAAGAGGTATAGTAAACATTATGATAAATGGTGACTTAAGACTCTGGAACTGTGCAACCATTATCAGATAAATGAGGATTACAGCCAGAAGCATCATAAGCATTACCTGCTCCATCGCATCATTTATAGTCTGATTCTCACCTTCAAGAGTTATAGAGTAACCCTCTGGTACACCAATCTTGTCGAGATTTGCCTGAGCCTTTCTACCTACAAGACCTATGTTATAGCCTTCCTTAAGTGAACCTGATACACTGATGTATCTGTTCTGATTATCACGCTGAACCTGTGACAATTCCTCTGCCTCAGAGAATGTAACTATCTTAGAAAGAGGAATCTCTTTAGTTTCATTTTCTTCCTTATCAGTATATTCAAACTTAAGTTTCTTTAAGTCATCTATAGTAATCTCTGACTGCTCATCAGTAGCAACAAATACATCATAATCCTTAAGGTCAGTCTCAATAGCGGTAGTTGCTGATGTAGAAGCAAGCTTAGCTGATACAGTGCTGAATACCTGCGCAACAGTCATACCATATTCTGCCGCCTTCTTCTTATCTACCGTGATGACGAAGGTCTTGGTCATGTTGTCGAGACCATTATCAACCTCTTCGATACCATCAGTAGCAGCAAGTGCATCCGCAGACTCCTGAGCAAGTTTCTGAAGAACCTGCATATCGCGTCCCTTGATCATAACTGAGATACCGCTACCTGTCAGCATACTCATATCCATGATCTCAGCGCTAGCATCAACCTCACAGTCAATACCCTCAGCAGCCTTATTGATCTTATCTATGATTTCAGAATTAGTTATCTTTGTATCTTCCTTGAGGAGAACATATATAGATACATCGTCTCCAACAGACATATTGAGAGCACCCATAGTCGTACCATTTCCGATCATGGCACCAAGAGTTTCTATCTCAGGTATCTCCATAAGTCTATCAACCAGCTCATCAGCATATCCAGTCATTTCCTCAAATGTTCTCTTTTCGCCCTTAGGAGCCGACATCGAGATATTAATCTGATCACTCTGCATCTCCGGCATAAACTCAGTACCACGAGAAAGTGCAAGTGCGACAGAAGCTCCAAGAAGAAGCAGCATTATGAGGAACACAAGTGGCTTAAACTTAAGCATAGCTCTAAGGAACTTATCATAGAAACGCATGAACGCTCCATCAGTGCCCTCTTCCTTCTCTTTAACATTTTTCAGAAGTCCCTGTGCCATAGCTGGAACAAGTGTAAGGGCCACAAGCAGAGAAGCTGTAAGAGTAAATGCTATCGTAAGACCCATGTCTACGAAGAGCTGTCTTGTAAGTCCCTCAGTGAAGACGATTGGCAGGAATACACACATAGTTGTCATAGTTGATGAAGTGATAGCTCCAGCAACCTGGCTCGCACCGTAAACTGCCGCCTTCTTTATAGATTCGCCTTCCTTGCGAAGTCGGTAGATATTTTCGATAACAACGATTGAGTTATCCACCAACATTCCTATACCCAGAGTGAGTCCCGACATAGAAATGATATTAAGTGAGATATCTGTAAAGTACATCAGAACGATAGCGAATATAACCGAAAGCGGAATCGCACACGCTATGATAATTGTAGGTCTGATATCGCGAAGGAAGATGATCAGAACGATAATTGCAAGTCCAGCACCTAGGAGCATGTTCTGAAGAATTGACTTCACGATCAAATCTATATAGACACCCTGATTCATCAGAACAGAGAAATGAAGATCCTCATCTTCTGTTCTCTCAAGGCTTTCGAACTTATCTAAGATAACATCTGTAACATCACCAGTTGAGTAACCTGTCTGCTTCTCAAATGAAATGAGCATACCAGGACTACCATTTAACTTAGCATATACTTCAGCAGAATCATCAACCTGCTCTACATCAGCAACATCCTCAAGTCTAATAACTCCAACACTATCCATGTTTAGATCTATAAGAATAAGCTTAGAGAGTTCTTCAGCATCAGTAACGTCTTCGCCAATCTTAACAAGATACTGTCCATCAGACGCATTCTTTCCAGAAGCATATCCTGCAGGCATCTCAAAGTTCTGAGCCTTAAGAAGATTGTTAAGTACATCTATAGAAAGTACATTATTTAAGTCTGCAGCATCCTTTGTGGATTCAAGTGTTTCATCAAGTGTATCCTCAGCACTCTCAATACTAGTAAGTCCCTGTGAGAGTGTTGCTGAAGTCTCAGCAAGTGAGATTGACTGCTCAATACCTGTCTTGTTAAGAGCTTCTATAGCCTCGCTTGTTGTAGTCTTTCCAGACTCAACCTCTTCTATAGCAGTATTGATAGTTTCAATACCCGTGTTAATCTCAACTCTTTTAGCTTCAAGAGTAGCTACAGCAGTTGGAAGATCCTCATATGTATTTACTGTTATATCGTAGTCTGCAAGTGAAGCAGTATTTTCCTTAATCTGAGCATTTACAGCATCGAGCTGTGCAGTATATGTTGCCAGGGAAGCTTTAGCTGTATTGATATCCATTCCTGCAGTAGCAGCAAATGTTGTATCATCCAGAAGCCCCTGATCATATAGGGAAATAACAGAACTTAGTGATTCTATTCCATTTGCAAGAGTACATGCACTGTCATATGTTGTATTCAGTGTTTCAATAGTTGTACCAAGAGTATCATATAAATCCTGGTAGGTCTCTTTCTGTTCAGTAAGTTCATCTTCTGTCTGGTATAGCTCTATCTGTGTACTTTCCAGAGTTGCAAGATTTTCACTGACAGAATTCGCAAGAGTTTTCTTTCCAGAAGATACCTGTGACTGTCCACTCTCTATATCTTCCTTAGAAGACTGAAGTTCATCCTTAGCATCCTGGAACTGATCATCAATCTCCGCCATAATCTTATCATTTAGCTTATCTATCTTATCCTGGTTCATGGTAACCTGAACTGTCTCAGTTACACCACCAGTAGCACTAACCGAAGCAACACCTTCGATAGATTCAAGCTGTGGAAGAATGTCTGATTCGATATAGTCAGTTAATTCTATAGAATCCATATCTGATACATTTGCGGCAGCAACCATAACTGGAAGCATGTCAGGATTAAGCTGCATAACCATCGGTGTACCGATAGAATCGCCAAATGAACCTTCTATCTGATCCAGACTCTGCTGAATCTCAATCATTGTGGCGTCCATGTTAGAACTTTGTTCATACTCAAGGATTACCGTTGAGTAGCTGTTATAGGACATAGACTGAATATTCTTAAGATTAGACGTTGTAGCAAGAGAGGCTTCTATCGGGGCTGTAACCTCTTTCTCTACTGTCTCAGGACTGGCTCCCATATCAGTTGTTATAACAACAACATAAGGAAGATTCATATCTGGAAGAAGATCCGCTGTCATTCTCATCAGCGCAACTATTCCAACAACAATTACTGCAACCACAACCACGAATACAGTGTATGGTCGTTTGACACTAAACTTCGATATCATAATTACTCCTCAAAAAAAACAGTGAAAAAAATAATTCTGAACTGAAACGAAGAATCTAATAAAAAGTAACCAATAGATTCTTCGCTTTTGCTCAGAATATTACTACCTTTGCAACTATATGGTGTTGCATTTACTATCCAATTTTCTTTTGGTCAAACTTCAGCTCATCGATAGGTACTGGTCTACTGAAGAGATAACCCTGAGACATATCCGCGCCGATTGCCTTAATAAATCTAGCTTGGGTTTCTGTCTCAACTCCTTCCATAAGTGTTCTCAGCTTCAGATTCTTGGTCATCTCTATAATAGATTTAACTATTATCTTAGTCTGAGGACTTGTTTCAAGAGTCTTCATAAACTTCATATCAACCTTGATTACATCGAAGTTGAAATCCTGAAGAGAATTAAGTGATGAGTAACCGCTTCCAAAGTCATCCAGCCAGATCTCAAAGCCATACGCTTTAAGTTCAGTAAGCTTAGCCTTAAGTTCCTCACTATCTCTTTCCAGAGCACTCTCTGTAACCTCGATATGAAGGTTCTTAACATCTACATTATTAGATGTTACTGTCTCTTTAATACTGTCAACTAAGTTAGATATCATAAAATCGTGTCTTGAAAGGTTAATAGAAACTGGAACATTCCTTCCAGCCATCCTCTTTAGCTCAGCCTGATCCTTGCAGACCTGTCTTGCCATAAACCCATCAATCTTATGGATTAACTTTGACTCCTCCAGCGGTGGGATAAAATCGCCAGGAGAAAGGAATCCATATGTTGGATCAATCCAACGAGCCAGAGCCTCAAGCTCTATAACCTCACCTGTTGTAAGATCAACAATTGGTTGATAATAAACCCTTAGATAGCCCTTTTCTACAGCTTCATCGATATGTGATATAACATATCTCTCTAGCTTATTCTTATTCTCAAGGCTCTCACTATAGAACTCTAAGTTCTTCTCAGTATCATGCTTTATACTGTCACAAGCAAGCTTAGCCTTGTCGCAAGTGTTGCCGACATTTTCGCCCTTAGTATACTGCGCTGCACCAGCCTTGATCGTCATATGAATATTTCCGAAAAGTGGCTTTACTCTAGAAAAGACTCTGAGCATTCTATCATCTATCTCATCTCCATAACATAGAATAACGAAATGATCCTCAGAAAATCTAGCAATGAGTCTATTAGAAAACTCTTCCTTAAGTATATCTGCTATATCACGAAGTAGCTTATCGCCTTTTCTAAATCCATTTTCTTCATTAAATGCCTTGAAGTTTCCGATATTGAAATATAGAACTGTAGGATTCTTCTCAAGATCAAGCAGGTTTCCCAGCATTTCATCCGCTCTGATACGGAAGAACTGCATATTAGGTACACCTGTTACCTCATCTATAGTGTTAATATCGCTAGTTCTAGCGACCTCTGCCAAAATATCTGTCTGGCGCTTCTGACTTGTATCATAAGCATATCCAACAATCGTTCCCTTACCCGAAGCCTTAGCCTCAAGAAGTCTAACATCAGCATGTCTGATAAGCTCATTCATATCATCCGCTGATACAGGAGTTCCATATACATATCCTATAGTACAGGATGGATGAAATGTCTTCTGACGAAGTGTAATCTCTTTAAATGATTCTTTAAGTGACTCAAGTTTAGCCTTAAAATCAGCCTCGCTGGATTTTTGATCAAGAACTAGTATCTCATCACTTTCAAATCTATAGCAGTTATGAGCCCCAAACTCTTTCTTAGCCTGCTTACCGATACAAGCAACAAGCTCTTCGCCAAAATCATGTCCAAACATATCATTGAAGAACTTGAAGTAATCTATATCTATGATAGCAGCAAAGACATTCTTTTCAGCATATGATGAAACATCTATACTTAACGCATATCTATTCTTAAGCCCTGATATCTCATCATGCCGCGCCTTCTTCTCGGATATTACATAATTTTCTATGTTGTCAAAGCGTTCAATAATAATGAATAGATTGACGAACAAAGATCCAGGGAAAAAGACTAGCGCATGAACAAGATCAAAGTTAAATACCTCTGGATTTTTAAACATGAATCCCATCGCAAGATATAAACTCATGCAAGCAACAATATAAACTAGATGCCTTAAAGGATTATCCAGAATAAAAGGTGGAAGACATACGATAAACAGAAAAAATACAACCGATTCTGAATCCTTATCAAACATAGTACTCATCAAGATTCCCGTTATCATAATGGGAATCTGAATAAGATACATAAAAAGCGTACTCTTCTCTGGATGTTTCTTTAATATAGGTGTTCTTATAAATGCTGCTAACACGAAATAAGCAAGCACTATAATATTTCCATAATAGCCATGTGTCCTAACTACAAAAATGTTAGCAAACATATATACTATAGCTATAATAGATCCAACTATTATAAATGTCTGACTGGCTAGTATGTTACGCTCTATAACCTCATCCTTGTATTTATAGTATCTTTTGATACTAAGCCTATCACGATACCCCATAAGCCCCAACCTTTAGTTTATAATAATATTCTACTGGCCGTTTAACATATCAGCCTTAATAGCTTCCAGTTTCTTCTCCGAATCTGCCATATCAGTTCCTTTAACCCCATAATAGAACTTAATCTTTGGCTCTGTACCTGAAGGACGAACGCAGCACCATGCATTATCCTCAAGCTCATAGTAGAGAACATTTGAAGAAGGAAGACCTGTAGATGACTTCTCACCTGTAACAAGATCAACTCTCTCATCAGCCTTGTAATCTCTATATGCAAGAACCTTAAGTCCACCAAGTTCCTTAGGAGGATTGGTACGGAAGTTCTCCATCTTTCTCTGAATCTCTGCAGCACCATCGATACCCTTAAGCTCGAGTGTTGCAAGACCTTCCTTGTAGTAGCCATACTTCTCATAGAGATCCTGCATAGCATCACAGAGTGTCTTACCCTGCTTCTTATAGAATGCAGCAACCTCACAAAGCATCATAACAGCTACGATAGAATCCTTATCTCTTGCGTATGTTCCTGCAAGACATCCATAAGACTCCTCAAGACCGAATACATAGTTATTGCATCCTGTCTGCTCGAAGATCTTAATCTGCTCACCAATATACTTAAATCCTGTAAGAACCTCTATACAGCGAGCGTTATAATGAGCTGCGATAGCCTTTGCAAGATCTGTAGTTACGATAGTTGTAACAAGTGCAGGATTCTCAGGCATTGTGCCTGTAGCAAGTCTCTCGCTGAAGATATACTCAGCGATAAGCATACCAGACATATTTCCAGTAAAGCTCATATACTCGCCTGTCTTTGTATCCTTAGCATATACACCAAGTCTATCTGCATCAGGATCAGTTGCAAGTACGATATCCGCATCCACTTCCTTAGCAAGCTTAAGTGCAAGCTCCCACGCTGGAGCAGATTCTGGATTAGGATAAGCTACAGTTGGAAATGATCCATCAGGAATCTTCTGCTGTGGCTCAACATAAACCTGTGTAAATCCAAGATCCTTAAGTACACGGCGAACAGGTACATTTCCAGTACCATGAAGTGGTGTATATACAATCTTTATATCTTTAGCCATCTCTGGGATAATCTCAGGGTGAATACTCTGAGCCTTAACTTCAGCGATGTACTTGTCATCAAAATCAGTACCAATGATATTGAAGAGACCAAGTGCTCTTGCGTCGTCCTCATCCATTGTCTTAACCTGTGCGAAATCAGTTACCTTAGCAACCTCTTCCATAATTCCTGTATCATGAGGAGGTGTAACCTGTGCTCCATCCTCCCAGTAAACCTTATATCCATTATATTCTCTAGGATTATGACTTGCTGTTACAACGATACCTGCGATACAGCCAAATGATCTAACTGCATATGAAAGCTCAGGAGTAGGACGAAGTGACTCAAAAAGATAAGTCTTGATGCCATTTGCATTAAGACACTTTGCAGCCTCACGTGCAAACTCTGGAGACATGATACGTGAATCGTGTGCGATAGCAACACCCTTATCCTGTCCGTTGTGAGCTACTATATAGTTAGCAAGTCCCTGTGTAGCTTGACGAATTGTATATATATTCATTCTATTAGTACCAGCGCCTCTTACACCTCTGAGACCACCAGTTCCAAACTCTAGACTACGGTAGAATCTATCCTCTATTTCCTTCTCATCACCCTTGATAGATTCCAGCTCTGCACGAGTATCTTCATCGAAGTAAGGATTCTCGAGCCAGCTCATATAATTAGCCATAAAATCACTCATTTAACTGTCCTCCTGTAAATAAATCATAGATAGCCATATTATACCATCTTATACCGCTAAAATGCTATCATTTTTCTTCATTTTATATAAGTATATTCTCTACCGCGGACAGCCCTTTTACTGAGGAAATGTGAGGGGGACGGTCCCGTCACCATTAGAAACCGCCCCCTCATTTATATATCTTCACCCCAAGATAATAAACTATATATTATTCTTCGTACCTTCCAGTACACTTATAACCTTATCACACCACTGATCAAACTCAGTGTCTTCCACCTGACATTCTGGATGAGACAGCACATAATCAAGCGCTATTCTCACACCCTGATCGAATCTTACTGTTGTTCTCATATCTGGAACAACTCTCTTCAGCTTACTATTATCGAATACTACGGACACTGACTTATCGCCAGTAAGACTCCCCTCAAAGTCAAATCCGTACTTATCTCCAACCGCACTCAGATAATCTGACGATACATGATATGGCTTTAATTCCACACCTAGTGCATCTGCGATTGTCTGATATATCTGATTCCAGGTAAGTGTCTCATCACCTGTTATCTGGAACGCTTCGCCTATAGCGTGTCTGTTTCCCATAAGACCTGTATAGCCGATGGCAAAATCCTTGTTAAATGTTACTGTCCACAGCGAAGTTCCATCGCCCTGGATAATAACTGGTTTTCCTTCCTGCATTCTTTTTATAACCTGAAAGAAACCCTTCTTTCCATGCACGCCCAGTGGTACATTTCTCTCATCATACGTATGACTAGGTCTTACAATGGTAACCGGGAATCCTTCCTCACGGTACTTCTTCATCAGGAACTCCTCGCACTTAATCTTGTTTCGAGAATATTCCCAATGAGGATTCGCAAGTGTCGTTCCCTCAGTTATGATATAGTTTGCTGCAGGCTTGTTGTAAGCCGAAGCAGAACTGATATAAATATATTGCTTTGTCTTATCTTTAAAGAGTCTGTAATCTCTTTCTACCTGATCAGGAGTAAAGCCGATAAACTCATTTACAACGTCAAATGACATTCCTTCCAGAGCTCTCTCAGCAGCAGCCTCATCCGAGATATCACAGATAATCTGATGAACCCCCTCAGGCACTACTTCCTGTCTGTTTCCTCTGTTGAGAAGCCATACCTCCCAGCCAAGCTCTTCCGCAAGTCTCCTCACTATTGCAGTACTTATAGTTCCTGTACCGCCTATAAATAACGCCTTCATAAACCCCTCCTAAAACTACAGCATCATGCGATATATATTCTGAACATCTTCTTCAGTTAATGTTACAAAGCCTGAGATTGTTCCATCACGTCCATCGCCTCGGCAGCAGATTTCAGCAAGTTTTGGAATATCCTCTTCCTTTGCTCCAAGTTCCTCAAAGTTCTTAGGCATTCCAAGAGATATAAGGAAGTTCTGGAAAGCATTTATACCTTCTAAAGCTGTTACCTCTGGATGATCAAAATCCATCTCGCATCCCCATACGCGAGTAGCTACCTTTGCAAATCTATTTACATCATGATTCATTACATACTTAAATACAGCAGGCATAGTTACTGCAAGACCAGCACCATGTGCACAGTCATAGAGAGCAGACAGCTCATGTTCTATAACATGGCTGTTCCAGTCCTGAGAACGACCAACACCGCAGATATGATTATGAGCCACCATTCCAGCCCACATAATATTTGCTCTCGCCTCATAATTATGAGGATCAGCTATTACTCTAGGAGCCTCATGTCTCATAGTGAGAAGGAGCCCCTCTATAAGTCTATCTGTAACTTCTACGTCCTTTGTATTTGTCAGATATCTCTCATAGAGATGAGCCATAATATCTGTTGCACCAGCTGCTGTCTGATGAGGTGGAAGTGTCTCTGTTAGTGCTGGGTTCAGTATACTGAACTTAGGACGAATAGCATTTCCAGATGCACCACGCTTGAACATTCCTTCTTCCTTAGTGATAACTGAATCTGGACTTCCCTCACTACCAGCTGCAGCGATTGTCAGGATAGTTCCAACAGGAAGTGCCTCTTCAATCCATTTTCCACTATAGAAATCCCAGAAGTCTCCGTCATATACAACACCTGCAGCGATAGCCTTTGAGGAATCGATAACGCTTCCTCCTCCAACTGCAAGTACGAAATCAACGCCTTCCTTCTTACAAAGTTCGATGCCTTCATATACAAGACCACTTCTTGGATTTGGCTTAACTCCGCCTAGCATTACATAAGGAATACCTTCCTTCTTAAGTGATGCTTCGACTCTATCGAGAAGTCCTGACTTCTTGGCGCTGCTTCCACCATAATGAACAAGAGCCTTGCTTCCACCAAACTGTTTAACATACTCGCCAACCTGATTCTCTGTATCCTTACCAAATGCAAAAAATGTTGGTGAATAAAATGTAAAGTTTTCCATATATTTATCTCCCTAATCTTTCAAATCATTTCTCAACTAGTTATATCATCCGAGCCTCTCATCCCAGATACTGACTACTCCTCAGTATCTAGGATCTCGGATGCTTCCTTAAGCAAATCTATAATTGGTAAATGCTGAGGACATACGCCTTCACACTGACCACAGGCTATACAATCTCCTGCCTTTCCAGATCTTTCAACAACTCCTCTATAGAAGTTCTTTGATCTCCAGTCATCTGGATAACGGCGAAGTGTATTGATAGTTCTGAAAACATCCGGAATGCTGATCTTCATAGGACATCCAGGTGTACAATACTTACAAGCTGTACAACCAATCTGAGGAATACTCAGGATTTCTTCAGTAACTTCGTCGATTAGCTTCATTTCTTCTTCATTTACTGCTTCAAAGTTTGTAAATGTACCAATATTGTCCTGCATCTGTTCTTCATCGGACATTCCAGAAAGAACAGTCATAACTCCAGGGAGTGATGCAACATATCTAAGAGCCCAGGATGCAACAGAATCATTTGGACGAACCGCCTTATACTTTGCCTCCTGCTCTGGTGTAAGATTTGCAAGCATACCTCCACGGATTGGCTCCATAACAATAATAGGAATCTGTCTCTCGTGAAGAATGTTATAAAGCTCCTCAGATCTTACAACCGGATTAGTTCTATCAAGGTAATTCAGCTGAATCTGTACGAACTCGACTTCTGGATGCTTATCAAGAATCTCCTCCAGTAGTTCAGGGCTTCCGTGATAGGAAAAACCAAAATGCTTTATCTTTCCTTCTTCTTTCTTCTTAACGCCCCAGCTGAAGCAGTCATACTTTACATATGTATCGTAGTTATTACCATCCTCTACGGAATGAAGAAGATAGAAATCATAATAATCTACACCTGCTCTCTCCAGCTGTTCATTAAAGATTCTCTCTATATCACTTTCCTGCTTGATCTCCCATGCAGGAAGCTTAGTAGCTATCATAAAACTGTCTCTTGGATAACGCTTTACAAGAGCTTCTCTTGCAGCAACCTCAGACTTTCCGCCGTGATATACATAGGCGGTGTCGAAGTATCTCTTATCCATCTTCATATACATATCAACCATCGATGATACTCTATCGATATCGACTTCTCCATCCTTCTCTGGAAGTCTCATAAGACCAAATCCAAGCTTCGGAACCTTTGTTAAATCTATACCCATATATACCTCCTGCTATACTTTACAAATATGCGATAAACTATAAGTCTGCAGCACGGATTTGCCGCCAGACTACAAGTAAAGTATACTTTATCAAGGAGTCGAATAATAGAAAAATATTACTTAAAATTGACCATTTTTTGTTAGAGTATCCAGATGAAATATCGAGAGACTCCTATATATATAGATAAAACTATGGGCAAGCAAGAAGAAATGTGATAATATACTCTGTGCTTAAAGAACGGACAAGTTTAGTAATATAAATCTACTATGAATATCAGGTGATTAAATGAAGAAGATTATACTTACCGGCGGTGGTACAGCCGGACATGTAACTCCAAATATCGCAATGATTCCTCGTCTTAAGGAATTAGGATACGAGATCAGCTATATTGGAACATATAATGGTATCGAGAAAAAACTTATCGAAGAGATTGGTATTCCTTACTACGGAATATCTTCAGGAAAGCTAAGACGCTACTTCGATCTTAAGAACTTCACAGATCCTTTCAGAGTCAACAAGGGCTTTGGTGATGCGAAGAGAATACTGAAGAAGATAAAACCTGATGTAGTCTTCTCAAAGGGAGGATTTGTCACTGTCCCTGTTGTACTGATGGCAGCACATCTGCACATTCCTGTCGTTATCCACGAATCAGATATGACTCCAGGACTTGCCAACAAGATAGCTCTTCCAAAGGCTACAAAAATCTGCTGTAATTTTCCAGAGACCAAAGAGCTCTTCAGCGACCGTGCAACAGTAACTGGTACACCTATCAGACAGGAGCTTTTTAACGGCGACAAAGAAAAAGCCCGAGAGTTCTGTGGATTCACAGATGATAAGCCAACTCTACTCGTAGTTGGCGGAAGCACAGGAAGTGTTGCTATAAATAAAGCAATATGGGGATGTCTTGACGAATTACTGAAGGAGTTCAATGTCATTCATCTTACCGGAAAAGGTAAGTTGAACCCTGATATCAAAGATAAAAAAGGTTACGTTCAGTATGAGTTTATAAAAGAACAGCTCCCAGACATGTTTGCCCTAGCTGATGTAGTTATATCACGCGCTGGTGCAAATGCAATCTGTGAACTACTTGCTATAAGAAAACCAAATCTTCTGATTCCATTATCAAAGGCCGCAAGCCGCGGAGATCAGATTCTCAATGCTCAGTCCTTTGAGAAAAGCGGTTACAGTTACGTAATCGAAGAAGAGGCAGTTAGTAACGAAACACTACTAACTGGTATAAGAGAAGTATATTCAAACAGAGATAAATATATAGAGGCTATGCAGACTAGTGAGCTTGCAGACTCCATAACCAGCATAACCTCCATCATCGATTCACTCGTTAAATAAACGAATGAGTCACCTCTTGCTTCGACGTAACTGCTGACTCATTTTTGAGTCAGCTGTTACGTCGGAGCAAAGAAGTGACTCATTTTTTAATCTACATGTTTTAACGCTTCGTCCATCGGTATCTTCTTGATACGGCGATAATCTATAATCATTACGATAAGATATGCTGCAAATACGAAGACAAACATCTTCACAAATCCAAGCGGTGTCACAACATAGTGGAACCATCCTTCCATACTCATAAGATATATCTTGAAGATTTCACCCATTCCAAAGTATGCGAGTACTATACCAACTATACAAGCAAATATTACCACGATGGTTGTGGACGTCATATATAATCCGCTGATTTCTTTATTCTCATATCCTAGAATCTTTACCATAGAGATAGCATTTTCATTCTTCTCTATGATTATCTTAGTAAGCAGGTAGATAAGTACCGCAGATAGTATGATACATACCACCTGGAAATACTTCATATATGAACCCATGGAATGATCCAGCTGTCTCGATATCTTCAGGACATCATCTTCCGTTATAGTGGTTGCTATATACTCATCATCGATTCCTTCAATCTCTTCATTTGCCATAAAGCCTGTGAAGAAATCTTCATCCTCGTCAAACATTTCTCTATAATTATCAATTGGCATAAAGACAGTAAGTGCGCCTGAATAATCATAGATTCCAGCAACCTTCATGGTGTAGACATCATTTTCGTATCTGGCATCCAGTTTAAATGTATCACCTACTTCGATGCCGTATTTCTCAGCAAATGTAGTAGATATATAAACCTCATTTTCCATAAGCGAATCTGGAATATCAATATACTTACTCTTATCTTCTACTCCATATACCGATACCGATTCCTTATGATCCTTATAAACATACTGAAGTCCATTCATTGCGAACTTCTCAGCAGACTTCGTCGTAGTCTCTATAGGATTTTCATCCTCATCCTCTGTTGAGGTAAGAATAGTCTGATACTTTGCAAACATCATATCAGTAACATTTGACTTATACACATCCAGCGAATCCGGGAAGCCAACTGCCATAGAAAGCATCAGCATTACAAATGATATACCCAGAACAAGCACTATATAGTTAGGTATATTCTGAAGCAAGATACGCGCTCTAAATCTTGAAAGGAACTTCCACTTAGGAAGTCTGACCGCCTTACGTCTCTTCTTTATCTTAAGATCATGTCTCAGGAACTTAAGTGGCGAGAAGCGCATCATTCTAACGATTACTGTCAGGTTGATCACAAACATGATGATCACTGGAACAATAGTTGTCTTGATAAATGCATCTGACGTCCAATAAGTTTCATAAGTCGGAAGACTGTATGAATTATAATACATTCCAATTACTACATTTTTGAAAACTGTATATCCCAGGATATTTCCAATTATCGCTGCTATCAAGGTTACAAGAACAGGCATTGTCATATAGTGAACGATTAGCTCACCCTTTGTATATCCCGATGCTCGAAGGGTTCCAATAACCGAAGACTCTTTTGTAATCGTGTTACTTATCGTTATAGCAAAGATAAATGCAAGCACAGCCACTAGTATATATAGGAGGATTCCAGCCATCGCCTTATCACCACCCATATCATCTGTCGCGAAATGAATCGCATTATTTGAATAATTTGGAAGGAAGTTCTCTATCTCTAGAGGTTCATCATCCTCGCCATTTACTACAGACTGAGATATAAGCGCAGCCATAACATTTTCAGATAAAGCTTTCTCTTCTACCTCATCAACAGGCTTAACATTATAGGTCCAAGCGTAGTTATAATGAATATTATTCTTTATTCTGTCAAAGCCCTCATCAGTCACCATAGCAACATCGAAGTATATTGCATCGAACATTGAATCCGTTGGCTTCTCATAAAGTGTACTATAGTTAACTAGAGCAACAAGTGCAGTGACCTTAAAGTCCTGACCGCCCACTCTTATAGTATCGCCAATCTTAACCTTTACGTTATCAGCATGCATTCTGTCGATTGCTATCTCGTCTGCAGAAGATGGCATCTTACCCTCATGAATGCTGTAAAGATCTACATCATCTCTGTCCTTATATACACGAATATTACCGTCCTTTTCTCCATCGAGATCTCTATCTTCACCGGAATCCTTGTAGAAGTTTTCATATATCTTTATCGGAACAGCCTCATAATCTGGATTATCCAGATCATACTTATCTGCCGCTTTCTCATATTCCTCCTCTACCGTATCTTCGACTTCTTCATACGCTTCCTTCTTGGCATCCTCCAGGGTATCCTCATATTCCTCATCCATGAACTTATCGTATGCTGTCTGATACGCATCATCGTAGTATTCATCAAGTGCAGCCTGAAGATTCTCATCAACAATATCCTGTATCATCTTCTCTTTCTCAGAATCCGATACCTTAGCACCCATATTAGAATACTGAGCTATCTGAGCTTCAACTCCCTCAGTTGCCTGAGCACGAACTTCTTTCTCTATTCCATCCTTAACAGCTTTTTCTATCTCTCCAGGGATTTTCTCATCAATTGCTTTCTTGACTTCCTTATCTGCCTCTTCATATCCCTTGTCCAGATAATACTGCTTAACATCAGCTTTCTCGCCCTTTTCAAGAGCCTTGATCATCTCATTGCTCGCTTTTTCTGCAGTTTCAAAACAGCCATCCTCAAGATTATATTCTGTCTTTTTCTTATCAGCAGAAGTAAGCATAC
Source organism: uncultured Lachnospiraceae bacterium (assembly GCA_902760415.1). Taxonomy (GTDB): domain Bacteria; phylum Bacillota; class Clostridia; order Lachnospirales; family Lachnospiraceae; genus Eubacterium_Q. Next base: position 14,575 of record CACWGK010000003.1, on the reverse strand, counting down.
TGTTGTTGGCAACATACATTCCTGATATAAACCCGATCATGAGAATCAGGAAAAGTGCAATAACAACATATTTACGCCACTCTCCAACGAGTTCTCTTGGAACCCTTTTCTTAAGTGGGCTCGTAATCTTTCTCATATTTATTTTCCTCACATTTCCTAAGATTTATCAATTAATAGTTATTGATAAATGAAATTACCAGTCGAGATCTACAGCTGATACCTTATTCTCATTGATGTTATTATGACGAACCACTCCATCACGAAGCTTAATAACATGATCCGCCATATTCTTGATAGCTTCGTTATGTGTAACCATAATGATTGTATTTCCATACTTCTGATTTACATCTTCGATAAGCTTAAGGATTTCCTTTGAAGTGTTGTAATCTAGCGCTCCAGTTGGTTCATCACATAAGAGAATATCTGGATTCTTCACTATAGCTCTACCAATAGATACACGCTGCTGCTGTCCACCAGAAAGCTGATTTGGTAACTTATGACGGTGCTTATATAGACCAAGTGTATTAAGAAGTTCATCTATATCAAGGGCCTTATCAGAAAGGTAAGCACCAACCTCGATATTCTCCTTAACATTAAGATTTGGTATTAGGTTATACATCTGGAACACATATCCCAAATGCTTACGACGATACTGTGTAAGTCCCTTCTCTCCCATATCCTCCAGCTTATCACCATTTATGGATATATAACCTGAGTCAGGATTATCGATACCACCTATTATATTGAGTAATGTTGATTTACCGGATCCAGAAGGGCCAAGGAGTACACAAAACTCTCCTTTTGCTACGGTAAACTCCATACCTCTAAGGACTTCCTGTCTAGATTCTCCAGAACCAAAGCCCTTCTTAAGATTTACTATCTCCAGAAACTTTCTTTCATCTTCTGACATATCTCTTCCTCCTTTTAATATATGAACATTCATTCATATATTCACGTAAGCATTTATATCACTATACGGGTTAGAAGTCAATAACTTTTTTCATCTAGACGTTTCGTAGCTACAACCTTAGCACAAAGAAAAAGCGAGACCCACTTGTAGCCACATCACTATTCCCGTAGGAATAATCATGTAAGCTACAAGCAAGTCTCGCTAATTATTCATAAAACCGAACTGTCCGAGGAATACTCTCCAACAATCGAGATGGCGATTATACGAACAGAAAATATCTTTCTGCTAGCTACTCCCTTGTTTGTAAATATATGAATATTTGTTCAAATAATAACAATTGCTATTTTAAAATAGCAAACACTTTGTTATCTGTCAATCTTTTTACCTATACTTAGGCTCATTAATTCTCTCATAGTATAGTCTCTTATCATCATACATTCTCTCGTCAGCAAGTCTGAGCGCAGTCTTAATATCTTTCTTATCCTCAACATAACAGCTACCTACTGCAAAGCTTACAGACTCATGTTTTTCCGATAATTCTCTAATCTTCTCTACCTTTTGACCGAGTTCATCTTCCGTAATACCCTGCAAGATGATTGTAAACTCATCTCCTCCAGCCCTATAGATATTACCTACATCAAATACGTCCTTTAGAAGATTTGCAGCCTCCTTCAGAAGCTTATCTCCAGCCACATGTCCTTCTAAATCATTTACCTTCTTAAGACCATTAAGATCCATAAAGATAACACCTGCTGAATCAGCCCTCTTATCTGTACATATTCTATCAATGAGGTTATTCATTTCATTTCGATTCATAACTTCTGTAAGCATATCATATGCACTAAGCACCTTAAGCTTCTCAACAAGAAGACTGTTATAAATCTCTGAACTAAGGATAAATGTGGTAGTCTCCAGAGTCTCTTTTATCTTTGTTGCATTCTCGGCCTCATAATTAAGTGCCCAGATATAACCCATAAGTTCTTCGCCAAACTTAAGAGGGAAAAGAACTATATTGTAAACTCCTGCATCAGTAAGAGACTTATACCAGATAGCACTACGTTCCTTAATTATATCCATATCGTAATCATTCTTTGCTATAAAGCAGTTGCTGCCAGCTATTACATTTGGCCAGGTTTCTGCTATAGTATAGAAACCATCATCCAGATATGTGTCCATAGGTAGAAGCTTTGAACCAGGCGCAAATGCTTCGCCTAGAACTGAACATTTCCTCTCATCCTCATCCAAAAGAAGGATACAGCAATGTTCCGCTGTGCAAATATCTCTTATATCCGATACAACTTCAGCCATAGATACCTTGAAGTCCTTTGCACTTCTAAGCTTAATACATGTCTCAAGAACAGCCGAAGCAACATCTGAAGATATGCTCGAAAGCCTCTTTGAATCTGCTTCAAAGTTAATCTCCATAGTATATGTACAGAAGCAAAGCTTTCCACCCTCTATCTCCTCTTCATAGGCAACAGGGAGAAATGTCATATTAAACCATATACCTGGCATTCTATCAGGATGCGCATAGGAATGAAGACATTTCTTATTAACCGCAGCTCTGTAACAATAATCCTCAAAGTTAAGATCCCTTGTCATGTAATGAGTATACTCAGCATTAGGTTCAAACTTCTGAACCAACATCTCTGCTCCTGGCGCAGGATTCTCTATCGAATCAATATATGTTTTATTTCCATCTACAATTCTAAACTTACCATATCTGCCATCTTCAAAACTTTCGACAGATACTACGCATGTCATAGCCTCAAACCCATCAACAAATTCCTTAATATTCATACCTTACTCCTTTGTTATTACACAAGTTACTTGAGTAGCTCTAACTCCATCAGAAACATTTCGTATGCATCATCCTCCCACTGAAGAAGCGGAGCATTCTCGCCACCGCCATTTGTACTGCGTCGCATTGCCGCATACGAAGATTCCCCAAACTCTATCATATCCATTTCTGATAAAGATACTCCTACTTCACGACTAATCTTACAAAAATCCGAAAGAGGTGTTGCAGAGGATCTAGTATCCAGCAGTCTACCCCTTAAACTACTATCCGCCTTTGCTTTCTCTCTAAGGATCTCCAAAAGATCACCTGTATTCATCTTATAACTCCTATATATAACGAACGAATAACATCCAATCTTTTTTCTATACTATAATTTAAAACCAAGTCCAACAAACTGTGCTATATCACGCCCAGTATCATCTGTCACATCAACAACTATAGTACAAGTTCTTTTTCCATCCTTCTTCATAGTTGCCCTTGCGATAAGTTTCTGGCCCTTAACTGATGACAGATAATTAATGCTTACCTGCTGAGCCACAGTCGGCTGATGTATATTATTGGAAAGTGCCGCAAATGCCAGATCCGCCAGAGTAAAGATAGCTCCACCCATGACGCCACCATAAGCATTCTGATGCACTTCTGTGAGCTCCACACTGCAGACTGAATAATCCTCTCCAAGCTCATCCAAAACCATTCCACTAAAGCTCGCAAATCTGTCCTTCTTAAAATGTTCTCTTGCTTCTTCTAAACTACTAAATGTTCCCAACTTCTTATGCCTTTCTTAAATGATATATTTAACTGATATAATCAGTTTTTCTTTTCTTCTGACCAGAGGAAATCTGTTCCAACCATATCCGCTCCCAGAGATAGAATATGCTCTGCTTCGCTCTCATCATTTTCCGTAAATACATAGATGATAAGGTCACTATCTGATATGACCTTAGCCACATCTTCAGTAAAAACTTCCTTCGCTATGCTGAGACTCGTTATACTCTCAGCATCACAGTACCGCACAAAATCTTCCGCGGAATATATAATAGACTCCCGTTTTTCATCCTTATCAAAATATAGATTAATCAGCGGAAAGTCATACGCTTCCCTGGCTGCCTTTACCATATCAGTAGTCTGACCGCCTGCTATAAGTCTATCCAGAACCTGGGTTCTGCCATCCGCCGCCTCTACTATCGCTTCATAATAAGCCTTCGCGTCCGCATAAGACCTATATCCCGCATCCACCATAAGGTACATATCTACGTGCTCTTCCATATAATCAAGCAGCTCAGCGAAACTATTTGCAGTATATCTGCCTTGTATCTTAAATGATTTAAACACCTCATAGGAACAGAGATGCTTATCTACATCATAGCATTCATAATCCTTTACCGATTCATCGTCAAAGGGATACTTCTGCCCAAGCCTCTTCTCCCAATCATTCTTGCTCCACACATTGTCTTCTCCACTATGTGCAAGTACGAGAACTCCATCGCTGGTAAATGAGATATCTGCCTCGAATACTCTTAAGCCCTCTTTATAAGCTTTATCTAACATATCGATAGAATTGATATAGGACCTATCCTCTTCTCCGCCCAGCGCATGTACTATATAATCAGAAGATGAAACTGCACTTCGGTAATCCTCCATAAATGATGATATATCTTCGTCAGACTTTGAAGCATCATTAGTTCTCCCACATCCCGAAAGAATAGTCATAACAAGAAGTATACTAACTATATATTTAATTCTATACCTCAATGTCTTCACTTTACTTAAAGATCACCCTGTTCTTGCCCGATGTTTTACCATTATAGAGTCTATCATCAGCGACCTGAATCCATTTATCTATAGTATCAGCTTCACTTCGCTCTGCTATTCCTATAGTCACTGAAACCTTAATACTCTTTTCCTCAAAAGTAAAGTTATACTTATTTATAGAGCTTCGGATTTTCTCCATTTTTTCCTGAGCCTTATTCTTATCATAGCCAAGAACAAGAAACTCTTCTCCGCCCCATCTCGAAACCAACACATTGTCACAAGCTTCTCTCATAATCTCAGCAACTGTCTTAAGTATATAGTCACCAGCATTATGGCCATATGTATCATTTACCTTCTTAAAATCATCTATATCAGCCATCGCTACAAAGTATTCATCATTCTTGCCAGATGTCGTCTCGAGCTGCTTTAAAATATAGTGACGATTGTAAAGACCCGTCAGATTATCCTTCATAGCAAGAGCCTTAAGCTTATCTTCTGAATCCGTAATACCCTTGATCATCACATATGTATAAAAAATCAGGAATGAAAATACGATTATAGAATTAACTATCCAAAACAGAGTATCTGCACCTGTATCGGATGTATAGATAGGTCCCCTAAATGTAGGAATAAGAGTGGTTGCAAGATAGAAGGCAACTATAACAACACTTGCCACTATCGCATGGATAGGCTTGCCGTCTATGGAACGAGCCATATATCCTGTATAGAATATGATTGGAATCATGGACATACAGTATAGATGGAATCCATAGCCATAGCCTAAGCATATCGTAGTAACTCCCATATATAAAGTTAGCCAGCAATATACCATAACAACATAGCCATAAAGCTTCTCTTTATAGATAAGAATATATCCAATTACATATACCAATACAGTGGGAATACTAAAATACACAAGAAAAGTAGCCTTAATGACATGAAAGAATGCCATCAAGCCAAAAACCATAAAAAGAATCGATGTATTAACTATCAAAGATAATTTTTTTAAATTGCTTAACCCCATGAATAAAATATACCACATTTCAGTATATTTTTATATAAAAAAAATGAGCCAATAGGTATCCTATTGACTCATTTATCACTCTAATCAGTTATATCTATACCGATAAAGTATTCTAATAAAATATTAGAACTTACCTGCCTTTGCAGCCTCTTCGATAGATACTGCTGTAGAAACTGTCATACCAACCATTGGGTTGTTACCAGCACCGATGAGACCCATCATCTCAACATGAGCAGGAACTGATGAAGAACCAGCGAACTGTGCATCACTGTGCATACGTCCCATAGTATCTGTCATACCGTATGAAGCAGGACCTGCAGCCATGTTATCTGGGTGAAGTGTACGTCCTGTACCACCACCTGAAGCTACTGAGAAGTACTTCTTACCAGCCTCTATACGCTCCTTCTTGTATGTACCTGCAACTGGATGCTGGAATCTTGTAGGGTTTGTTGAGTTACCTGTGATAGATACATCAACATTCTCCTTCCACATGATAGCAACACCTTCCTGTACATCGTTAGCGCCGTAGCAGTTAACCTTTGCACGTGGTGACTCAGGATCCTTTGAGTAGCACTTTCTAAATACTTCCTCAACTTCTCCTGTGAAGTAGTTGTACTTTGTCTCTACATATGTGAAACCATTGATACGTGAGATGATCTGAGCAGCATCCTTACCAAGACCGTTAAGGATAACTCTAAGTGGCTTCTGGCGAACCTTATTAGCCTTCTCAGCGATACCGATAGCACCCTCTGCAGCAGCAAATGACTCATGACCTGCAAGGAATGCGAAGCACTCTGTATCTTCCTCAAGAAGCATCTTACCAAGGTTACCATGTCCAAGACCAACCTTACGTCTATCAGCAACAGATCCAGGAATACAGAATGCCTGAAGTCCGATACCGATTGCTGCAGCAGCATCTGCTGCCTTTCTGCAGCCCTTCTTGATAGCTATAGCAGCACCTACTGTGTAAGCCCACTTAGCGTTCTCAAAACAGATAGGCTGGATACCTTCGATGAGGTTATATACATCGATACCAGCTGCATCTGTGATTTCTTTACACTCTTCTATAGATGAGATGCCATACTCCTTAAGTGCAGCAAGGATCTGAGGCTCTCTTCTTTCATATGATTCAAATAATGCCATTTTATTACCCTCCTTCTTACTGCTTTCTTGGATCTATACATCTAACTGCATCAGCAACACGGCCATACTGACCAGCTGCCTTCTTGATAGCTGTATTAGCATCGTCACCAGCCTTGATGAAGTCCATCATCTTACCAAAGTTGATGTACTTATAACCGATGATTTCATCGTTCTCATCAAGAGCAATGTCTGTAATATATCCATCTGTAAGTTCAAGGTAACGTGGACCCTTGTCAAGTGTACCGTATGTTGTACCAACCATTGAACGAGCTCCCTTACCAAGGTCCTCAAGACCAGCACCGATCTGAAGTCCGTCCTCTGAGAATGCACTCTGAGTTCTTCCGTAAACGATCTGAAGGAACAGCTCTCTCATAGCTGTGTTAATAGCGTCACATACAAGGTCAGTATTAAGTGCTTCCATAACTGTAAGTCCTGGAAGGATTTCAGCTGCCATAGCTGCTGAATGAGTCATACCTGAACAACCAACTGTCTCTACTAAAGCTTCCTGGATGATACCATCCTTTACATTAAGGGAAAGCTTGCAGCATCCCTGCTGAGGTGCACACCAGCCAATACCGTGTGTATAGCCTGATATATCCTCAACCTTTTTTGCCTGTACCCATTTTGCTTCCTCTGGAATAGGGGCAGCACCATGATGTACTCCCTGAGTAACAGGGCACATGTTCTTAACTTCTGTTGAGTAAATCATATGATCCTCCTTATAAAAAATTGTGGTAGGAATTAATTTAGTCAATTTCTAAATTAACGCTGTTTTATATAATAACATATATTATATCTAAATAGTAATCTTTTTTTAGCCTTATTTTATACTTTTTTAAACCTTTTCTATAGATTACGGTCTTTTTTCTTCTGGAGCAGAGTTGCCATATCAAGGCCTTCTGACTGCGGCTCCTCTTTCGGCTTATTCTTTTTCTTTCTATGCTTCTTACCTAGAACTTCTTGTTCTACCGGTGTGCCTGCATATGAATCAGTAGTCTGAACCCCATTTACATTCTGGTTCACTACTGACTGAGAAGCCTCCACGCTCACTGCCTCAGGTTTGATAACCTTCGATTGTTTTATATCATTTTTCTTAGGTTTTTCGTGTACGCCTGAAGAGCCAAGACTTACGAGCCTACGACTGAGATCAAATCGTCTGATCACTATATCTATAAGAAGCATTACAATAGATAGGATAATGATTATATCTGTAATATCTCTCTTATTCTGATTTACGCCCTTCACCTTTGTATATAGCTTTGTGCCTGTCTCCAGCATTCTTCCATTATTTTCTATAAAGCTTATGAAGTTTGCATTTGACAGATCTCGTCTATATTCATCAGAAAACTCAAGAGTTTCCAGGGCTGTGGTTGATGCGACCGTATCCTCCCCTTCTTTTCGGCGAATATTAATGATATAAACTCCCATTTCTTTTGGTTCGAAGCTAGCAGTATAGTTACCTGGATCTGATGGTTCAAGTGCCAGCTCCTCTGTAACTCCAGATGGAGAAGTACAGACTCCTACTACTGATGTGTCTTCCGAATATTCACTTGCCGAGTAACTTATCTCTATCTTGCCTCGTCTCTTGTACACAGAAACCGCATCCTTACCCAGCTCATTATCCATGCTTGTATAATCCAGCATTCTTTTCCACATTTCCAGATAATCCTGCTGAGAAGCGAGAGAGGCGTTCCAGTCTCCAGACGCATTTGTCATCCAGGCAACGCTGTGTCCCAGACCATACTGCCAGCTAGATAGCAGTGGATCATCCTCACTTGTAGTGATGACTTCGCGCGCTCCACTCTTTGTAGACGTAGCTATATAACCGGTAATGTTAGATATACCGTCCTCGTAGAGACCGGATACTAGATTTGAGTTGCTAGTATACAGGGAAAAGTCTCCATTTTTATAATATGCTGTTCCTGACAGATATACCTCTTCCGCAAATATCTTAGGTACATCTGATGATGAATCTGAAAAGTAATATCGTCCATTACACTCTTCTGCCAGTTTCTCCAGCAGCTTAGTATCTGAATCCGATCCTACTGCAACAGTAGAGAGAGTAATGTTATTATCATTTATTAGCTCTATAGCATCACTGAAATCTGTGGTTTCACCTTCGCCATCTGTTAGAAGGATTATATGTTTAACTCCTGCATCTACTGAGGTGAGCGACTTAGCCGCATCGATAACCGCTGGCTTTATAACTGTACCGCCCATTATGCCAAGCGTTTCTATCTTACCTTTTATCGCTTCCTTATCTTCCGCGAGAACAATCGACTGAACCCAGTTAAAGTCATCACTAAATGCAACAACGCCCACATAATCACTTCTATTAAGCGCATCTACAGCTTCCTTAGCTGCATCAACAGCTACATCAATCTTCTTACGACCTCCCATATTCTGACCAGTCACAGGATCATAACCTGCAGAATCCATAGAACCTGAACAGTCTATAACCATAGCCATTGCAAGAGACGGAGCCTCATCAACCCCCTTTGGCGTCATATCTACAGGAAGGATATCTTCTAGAATAGTATCCTTATATCCACCCGGCGCGTAGCTTTCCTTACCACCTGTCGTAATAAGTCCACCGCCATAATCTCTTACAAATGTCTGAAGCAGCTGCGGAAACTCTTCTGGAAGATCATTTATATGACAGTCATCTAAAATGATTGTCTGATATTTAAGAACACCTGTTATATCCTTTGGTGCACTCAGTGCTGATACTGTAGTAACATCTTTATTCAGCGACTTCAGGATATTCTCTAGTCCCGAACTATCTTCCTTTATACCAGATACCAGAAGTATCTTCTCTGGTGAATCAACGAGGGACGCCGTAACCATGCTGTTATTCTCCAGCACTGTATCCCCATCCGCCTCGATAGTTACATTCTTTTGCTCTATACTGTCATCCCCTGCTACGCAGTTAAGGACAAATGTATTCTCTCCCTTTGAGAGTTTAACCTTGGTCTCATCTTCAAGCTCACTATCATCCCAGAGCTTAAGCGTAGCATTTGTCTCATAAGTACTATACACAGTAACCTTGATATTATATGCATCCCCGGTAGCAAGCTTATCTGGCATATCAACGTTCTGGATATAGATATCATTTCCATATTCTGCTTCGTAGAGAAGGCCACAGATTTCTACATCATTCTTCTCCAGCTTATCCTTTACAGCACTAATATCGCCGACAGTCTCCTTACCGTCAGTTAATACAACGATTCTTCCGAGACGATTATCAGGAATAAGAGAGATTGCATATTCAGCCGCATCCTCAATATTTGTGGCTGTGCGATCAGGATTTGTGGCGATGCCATAGTAATCCTTTTCATTATTAACAAACTGCTCAGTTACAGCATTTCGGCCAAATGTTACTATTCCGTAGCTTTCTCCTGCAGGAAGCAGTTCAATCTGCTCCCTTATATAACTTTCTTCTTCCTGAAGATTTGCGATATTACTGTCAGACATATCTACCAGGAATATGGTTGTAGTCTTATGCTTACGCCCAGGTAGATTTACACCTATAATAGATAGAAGAACCAGCACTGTAAGAGCTATTCTCCATATAAGTTCTGGTTTCTTAACATGCATTCGCCTTCTGATATAGATAACCCAGTCGAGAATGATCAGGATAAGTGCTATAACAAGGCATATCTTCTTAAGAGAGCCAAACTTTATACCGTAATCGGCCTGCTGGATATAGCTCATAGACTGGATATCCTGAGAGCCATCTCCCTCAGAGGAAGGATATCTTGTAACAAAGTATTCCTTCTTATCGCCATCCTCCAGCTTACTTAGTCCAGCCACCTCCAGATTCGAAGTTCCGCCGCTAGCACTAGTTAGTTTCATATTGCTACTAACTGAAGGACTTAGAGTCAGTTCCTCTCCCGCCAGTATATACTTCTCTCTGACAAGACTCTCGTCTGTAAGATACTCCAGGGCATCAGCTATAAATATAGGAAACTCTGCCATAAGTGGATACTCAGAATCTCTGATATCAAAGCCAAGAACAACCTGACGAACTCCATTCTCTTCACCGTAATAAGCAACAACAGCCTCATCTTCAGAGCCTTGATTAATCACCATCAAAGGTTCAGCCCAGGATGGACAGTCTAAAATATACAGGTTTGAAGCGCCAAATGTATAATTAGACATATCCTTTATAAGGTCACCTGTTATTACCGTAACTATAGCACCCTTTACTTCCTTAGCATCCTTTGGGTGATAGCCCTGAACTAGACGATTCTTATTCTTATTAACCAGTTCAGCCTTATCATATATAAGTACATTTTTTTCTTCATCTGGAACATCACTGTCAGATGTTACCTTTACTATACTTTCACCTGCCACAGCCTGATAAGCCTTCTCGTAGAAAGTATTACCAGCTCCTACAAAGTAAGACGCTGCAAGACTACTATCAGTCTTCACAGCATATGCAACATTATCCCTAGATAATGCATCCTCGCCATAGCCTGTAAGCTCGGCTCTAACATATTCACCCTTAACATCTTTGCCAAGACTTAGTATCGTATTACTACTATCTTCAGTAAGACTGATGTTTCTAACATCCAGAAGATTTCCCTCTGCATCATAGAGAGATATATCAAATGAAGCTGTCTTTATACCCTTCGTCTGATAACCAACGGCTATATCATAGAGACCTTCTTCATTCTTCTTCATTGACACCTGTGTAAGTCCTGCATTTGCAGATGGCTTACCATACACCTTAATATCAAGAGAAAGCTTGCTTGTAAGATCCTTAAGGCCTGCCGCTCCATTTCCATCGGTAAATACTATAATATCCTCGCACTCAAGGGATTCCATAATACCCTCAGCATCACGGATATCTCCCGATGCATCAGTTGGTTCAATGCCCGACAAAAGTCTCTTCATCTTCTGCTTATCGCGGCTCTTATTAGCAAGTACTTCTACGCTCTCACCACAGGTTATGATGGACACCTCGCCAGAGGAAGTCTCAACAAAGTCCTTTGCATCTCTTATAGCTTCCTCGAATCTACTGCCAGAGCCCTCATCCTCAAATTGCATACTTCCTGTAGTATCTATAACAAGTATCGTACTCTTGCTGCTGCCAGATACATTTCTCTTAATAGCTGGAGACATTGCCGCGAGCATGAGGAAAAGAAGCGCCATTATCTCTATAAACATCAGGATATTCTTGATAAGCTTCTTAGAAAATGTGGTACTCCTCTCGTTACGTTCTGCATTTTTCCACAGCAAAACAGAGGGCACTACTTTTCGTACCCCCTTAGGTTTCATTAGATATAGTATTATGATGATCGGTACTCCCACCAAAGCGATCAGTGGGAGAAGACTTGCAAATGTCATCTTCTACCTCATAAAAATACATCTCTCATAGATTCAAAGATAAGCTTAGATATACTTTCTCCTGTGGAACATAGTACGTACTTTCCACCCGCCGCACGAGCCTTATCTTCAATATCTCGCATATATTTCTCAAGAGTTTTCTTATAATCTCTGATTGAATATTTATCTAATGTCAGTCTGACTTCCTTACTTTCTTCCTCGCTGTCTACCAGTTGAAATGCGCCATCTTCATCTATCTCAAGCTCTTCTCGGGACATAACATGAAGCAGTATCACCTCCATACCATGATATCCAAAAAGCTTTAGAATATCTGACTCCGCATCCAGAAATCCTTCATCCATAAAGTCTGATATTACAAAGGCGAGTCCACCTCTACCTCTTATAGCTTTCTTAAGTGATTCCTTAAGACTAATGCTTTTTACTTCCTTTCCAGGATGAATTCCTTCAAGCCATTTCCGAAGGGTGCCAACCCCTTGCTTACCTGATGGTACTTTAAATGTATAAGTAGGATTAGCAAGATCTGTTATAAATACACTATCTCTCCCACTGGAAGCTATATAACTAATAGATTCTGTGAGTTCAGACATCAGCGTACTCTTAAGCTTCTCGCCAAACTCCATAGAACGGCTGGTATCAAGATAAATATTTACCCGTCCCTCTTTCTCCTCCATAAACTCCTTAATGTAGAGCTTATCTAGGCGGGCAAATGCATTCCAATCCACGTATCGCATGTCATCCCCCGGGATATACTCGCGATAACCCGAAAACTCCGCAGAACGTCCCTTGGCGGAAGAACGTCTAAGTCCTTCCCCCTGGGACAAACTGCGTTTAATCGATAGCTTAAGCATATTCAGTTTTTCGAGTTCTCTTAAATCTATGGTCTGCATAATATCTTCAAATGTAGCTTTCTATCTTTAGAATTACCTTAAAGTTCTATAACTGTGCAATGATCTGATCTGGTGTCACTCCGTCAGCCACAGCATCGAAGCTTGTAATAATACGGTGACGTAGTACTGCTGGTGCTACATAGTCTATATCCTCAAATGCTACATTTAGACGTCCTAGCATAAAGCTTCTCGCCTTTGCGCATCGCACAATATACTGCGCCGCACGAGGACTCGCGCCTTCTCTGATATACTTATTCTCAGCATGTGTATTCATTACAAGTGTCAGCGCACGGTCCATAACAGGCTCTGCTATAGGAATCTGCTGAATCATTTGTCTTATCTCTATAAGCTGCTCTGGACTAATAACTGGCTGTGCTGGCTGAACACCGAAGCCTTCTGTAAGGTTAACTATCGCCGCAAGCTCCTGCTTTGTTGGATACTCCACAAGAAGCTTCATAGCAAATCTATCCAGCTGTGCCTCAGGAAGTGGATATGTTCCTTCCTGTTCTATAGGGTTCTGGGTAGCTATTACGAAAAATGGATCAGGAAGAGCATACGTCACATCGCCGACCGTTACAGTATGTTCCTGCATGGCCTCCAGAAGCGCTGACTGTGTCTTAGGAGTAGCTCTGTTTATCTCATCGGCTAGAACAACATTTGCAAATATTGGTCCTGCTTCGAACTTGAAGCTGCTGCCTTGCTCATTTCGAACCATAATATTTGTTCCTGTTATATCTGCAGGCATAAGATCTGGCGTGAACTGGATTCTCTTAAATGACATCTTGAAGACATGACTGATAGTCTGAACCAGTCTTGTCTTTCCAAGTCCCGGCATACCTTCTAGCAGAACATTTCCTCCAGTAAGCAGTGCCATCAGAAGACTCTCTACTGTCTTCTCCTGTCCTATGATTTCCTTATGAATCTCTGTTCTTACCTGATTTATTACTCCAACTGCCTGATTATAATCCACTTTACTATCCTCCATTTATATCATTTCTAATCTGAAAGACCCGAGAAGTATTCCTTTATAACATTTGACATTGTTCCAGGATACTTTCCTTTATCTATTCCTTCATAAGCCTGTTCGCTGTATTCATTTACTACTGTATCGTACGGAACCTGAGTACCCTCCCAGGTAAGTCCGTTCTGTTCATGTGAATACTGCGAAGTAGTGTTATCGCTATACTGACCCGAAACCTGTTGATTTACACTTACATAATCTATAAACTAAGCAGTTGTTCGGTAAGCCGGGGGACCGTATCCACGATATGGTCGGCCCCGGCCTTTTCAAGCTCCCCTTCCGGCGCAAAACCGTACGACACGCCTATGCAGTCCACACCAGCCTTGTGGGCGGCCTCAACGTCAAATCTGCGGTCTCCTACCATGACCGCCTGCTCTTTGGAGATCCCGTACAGGTCCACGATCTTTTTGATCATGTCCGATTTTTCGACTTGAAGGTGCATCGAGTTGCCCAGGATGCAGTCCAGATACGGAGTCATGCCAAAATGGTCCAGGATGCGCCGGGAAAATTTCTCCGGCTTGCTGGTGGCAACACAGAGGACCCTGCCGGAATCTTTGAGAAGGCGGAGCATGTCTACGATCCCGTCATAGGGCCGATTTTCGAATAATCCGACCGTTTCAAACCGCTCCCGATATTTTTTGACCGCTTTTTGAGCATACTCGTCGGAAAAACCGTAAAACTCTTT
>CACWGK010000002.1 GCA_902760415.1 uncultured Lachnospiraceae bacterium | reverse complement strand
TCTGGGTGTAAGCATGGTAACATGTTAAGCTGAGGAGTACTAATAGGTCGTGAGCTTTTCCTAGATTTAGGAAGATACGTAAGGTCTTGATAAAAGTATTAACTGTATGAAGTTTTGAAAGTACAATAAAAGTATTAAATACTCGATCTATTTATAGATCGAGTTTTTTATAAATAGGGGGTTGGTCTACCGGTATGATAGGGGTCTCCAAAACCTTTGGAAGGGGTTCGATTCCCTTACCCCCTGAATTGAAAAAGAAGTTCTGAAATGGTATAATTCCATTTTAGAACTTTTTTTGTTTTATATTTTAGTTTTCATTTCATTTCTATTTAAAAAAGGAGAACTTAGAAGATGAGTAATATAAGAATAGCTTTTTTTGATGCTAAGGATTATGATAGAGATTCTTTTATTAAAGCTAATAATAAGAATGAATATGATATCACATATTTTGAGACCAGACTTTCTGAGGATACGGTCCGTTTGGCCGACGGATATGATGCTGTATGCGTATTTGTTAATGATGATATAAATAAAGAAGTTATTGATAAGCTGGTTGAGATGAATGTTAAACTTATAGCTTTAAGATGTGCAGGCTATAATAATGTAGATATTAGTTATGCATATGAGAAGATTCATGTTGTTCGTGTTCCGGCTTATTCGCCTTATGCTGTTGCCGAGCATGCTATAGCACTTCTTCTTACTTCTGTTAGAAGAATCCATAAAGCATATATACGTACAAAGGATTTCAATTTCAGCCTTAATGGACTTACTGGATTTGATTTACATGGTAAGACTGTTGGTGTTGTTGGTACCGGTAAAATTGGACGTATATTTATTGATATATGTAGAGGATTTGGTATGAATATCATTGCCTATGATAAGTTTCCGGCTGAAGGTAGTGGTATAGATTATGTGTCACTTGATGAGCTTTGGAAGCGTAGTGATATCATATCATTTCATTGCCCACTTACAGATGAAAATCATCATATGGTAAATGCAGATTCTATAGATAAGATGAAGAAGGGGGTTGTTCTTATCAATACGTCAAGAGGTGCTCTTATTGATGCTGAGGCTCTTGTTGAGGGAATTAAGCAGCGTAAGATTGGTGCAGCTTGTCTTGATGTATATGAGGAGGAATCAAATGTTTTCTTCCATGATTATTCGAATCATATAGTGAATGATGACATTTTGGCCAGACTTATCTCTATGCCAAATGTTATCGTAACCTCGCATCAGGCATTTCTTACGCAGGAAGCTCTTACAAATATTGCAGATACAACTCTAGATAATGTAAAGAGCTTTTTTGAAGAAGGATTTAGTAGTAATGAAATCTGCTACAAATGTGATCGTCTTGATTCCTGTAACCAGGAACATAAGAAGAAATGTTTTTAATCGCTTTTGCTTATTATGGCAACATTTGTAAAGAAAATCGCAAGATATGAAAAGTATTAGCAAATATCTTTATGATAATATTACTGTGTATTAGAATAAGAAGACAAAGCGGTTAATCGCTTAAGAAAAGAGGGGCATTATGAGAGATAATGAAAGAAAGCCATTGGTGGAGCATATTTATACAGCAGATCCATCAGCACATGTATTTGACGGTAAGATTTATATCTATCCATCACATGATATGGATATAGATATGGAAGAAGATGATGACGGCGAGCAGTATAGAATGGAGGATTATCATGTCCTTTCTATGGATTCCCTTGATAGCCCATGCGTAGATAATGGTGTTGCTCTTCATGAGAAGGATGTTCCATGGGTTTCTAGACAGATGTGGGCACCTGATGCTGTTAAGGTAAATGATAAGTATTATCTTGTATTCCCTGCAAAGGATAAGGATGATATATTCCGTATAGGTGTTGCTGTATCTGATTCACCTGTTGGCCCATTTGTTGCTCAGGAGAATTATATCCAGGGTAGCTACAGTATAGATCCAGCAGTTCTTCTTGATGATGATGGAAGAATCTATTGCTATAATGGTGGACTTTGGGGCGGACAGCTCGAGATGTGGCAGTCAGGAAAGTTTAATCCAGATGAGAGACGTCCAGAAGGCGATGATAAGTCACTTGGCCCAATTTTTGCTGAGTTTAATGAAGATCTTACAGCATTTAAGACTACACCTAAGATGATTGAAATCCTTGACGAAAATGGTGAGCCTATCAAGGCTGGCGATGAGGATAGAAGATACTTCGAGGGACCATGGGTACATAAGTTCAACGGTAAGTATTATCTTTCATATTCTACAGGTACAACACATTATCTCTGCTATGCTGAAGGTGATAATCCTGCAGGCCCATTTACATATAGAGGCAGAATTATGGAGCCAGTTATTGGATGGACAACACATCATTCTATCGTTGAAATCGATGGTGAGTGGTATCTGTTCTACCATGACGCTGAGATGTCAGGTGGCTGTGCTCATAAGAGAACTGTTAAGTATACAAAGCTTAATATTGCTGAGGATGGTACTATTGAAACTATTCATCCTTATGATCATCAGAAGTAAATAAGGTTTAATTCTAGAAACGCATATTTTTGATATAAAAACTAAAATATGAGCATTATTTGTAAACAAAATGACAATTTTTGAAAAGTCTTTCTAGAAAACCTATGTTACTATAGCTTCAGTGAAGGAAACGATTATAGACCATGTGAAGGTTAAAAGTATTTGTATGACAGGGGTGTTATTAATTACTTAGATTTTCACTGGTAGTTTCCTAAGCTACATCCCTTCCTTTGGGAGTATTTGATAAGTGTATAAAGGAAAAACGAGGTTTTAGTTAGCCTCGTTTTTTCTTTTGTTTTTTAACGTAAAAAAACATACAAAATAAAGAAAAAAATTGATTTTCCAAAACTTTGACAGGTGGTAGAATAGACATATCTATGATTTGTTACGAGTAAGAATTAATGGAGGTTAAAAAGAAATGGGAGTTAAAGAGATTATTGAGGCTGGAAAGACTGCAATAGGAATAGAGTTTGGTTCTACAAGAATCAAGGCTGTGCTAGTTGATGAAAGTGGTAAGCCTCTTGCTCAGGGTGGACATGGCTGGGAGAACCAGTTTGAAAATGGTGTATGGACTTATAGTCTTGATATGATATGGAATGGTCTGCAGGATGCTTATGCTGATCTTCTTAAAAATGTTAAAGAGCAGTATGACACTGTAATCAAGACAACAGGCGCTATAGGATTTAGTGCTATGATGCACGGTTATATGGCCTTTAATGAAGGTGGTGATCTGCTTGTTCCATTTAGAACTTGGAGAAATACTATCACAGAGCAGGCTGCTAAGGAGCTTACTCAGGAGTTTGGTTTCAATATCCCACAGAGATGGAGTATAGCTCATCTTCATCAGGCTATTCTGAATAAAGAGGATCATGTAAAGGATATAGCTTTCTTTACAACTCTTGCTGGATATATTCATTGGCAGTTATCAGGTGAGAAGGTGCTTGGCGTAGGCGATGCATCTGGTATGTTCCCTATCGATAGTAAGACAAGAAATTATAACGAAGAGTATCTGGATAAGTATGATAAGATCCTTATGCAGAAGGGTGTTACTTGGAATATAAGAGGAATCCTTCCAGAAGTTAGACTCGCTGGTGAGTCAGCTGGTACACTTACTGCTGAAGGTGCTGCAAAGCTTGATGTGAGTGGTAATCTTCAGGCTGGTATTCCTATGTGTCCACCTGAGGGTGATGCTGGAACAGGAATGGTTGCTACAAATAGTGTTGCAGTACGTACAGGAAATGTATCTGCTGGAACTTCAATCTTTGCCATGGTTGTTATGGAACATGCACTTAACACTCTTCATGAAGAGATAGATGTTGTTACAACACCAGTTGGTGATGATGTAGCTATGGTGCATTGTAACAACTGTACATCAGATATAAATGCATGGGCTAATATCTTTAAGCAGTACAGCGAAGCTATAGGTGCTCCTGTAGATACAGATAAGTTATATACTACACTTTTCACAGCTGCATTAGATGGTGCTCCTGATTGTGGTGGACTTATGGGATTTAACTACTTCTCAGGTGAACCAGTTACTGGGTTTGATGAGGGAAGACCTGTATTTGCAAGAAAGGTAAATGCTGATTTCTCATTTGCAAACTTTATGAGACTTCATTTATATTCAGCAGTCAGCACACTTAAGGTTGGACTTGATATTCTTCTTAGAGATGAGGGCGTTAAGGTCGACAAGCTTTTCGGACATGGCGGCTTCTTTAAGACTAAGGAGGTTGGTCAGAGAATCATGTCAGCTGCTACAGGAGGTCCTATCACAGTAATGGAGACTGCTGGTGAAGGCGGTGCTTGGGGAATGGCAGTACTTGCACTTTATCTTATGAAGACTGGTGGAGATGTTCTTGGTTCTGAGTCACTTGCGGACTTTCTAAATGGAACTATCTTCGGTGGTGAAGAGGGAACTACTATAACAGCCACCCCAGAAGAAATCAAAGGATTTGATGATTTCATGAAGACATTTACTTCAGCATATAGTCTAGAGACAGCAGCAATCAACACATTATAAAATGAGTCACTAGTTACGTCGGACGTGCAAAGTGACTCATTTTGAAGATAGAAGGAGAGAAAGATGTTAGAGGAATTAAAGATTAAGGTTTTTGAAGCTAATATGGAGCTTCCTAAGAGAGGTCTGGTTACTTATACATGGGGAAATGTTAGTGGAATTGATAGAGAAGCTGGTCTTTTCGTTATTAAGCCAAGTGGAGTTGACTACGATACGATGACTCCTGATGACATGGTAGTAATGGATCTTGAGGGTAATAAGGTTGAAGGTAAGTATAAGCCTTCATCTGACACACCTACTCATTTGGAACTTTATAAGAGATATGCAGATATCGGTGGTGTAGTTCATACTCATAGTCCTGAAGCTACTTCTTGGGCTCAGGCTGGAAGAAGCATTCCTTTATATGGAACAACTCATGCAGACTATTTCTATGGGGAGATTCCTTGTGCTAGAAGTCTTACACCTGAAGAGATAGATGAGGCATATGAGAAGAATACAGGTCTTGTTATCATCGAGACATTTGATGAGAGAGGATTAAATCCAATGTATACTCCTGGTGTTCTTTGTACGAATCATGGTCCATTTACATGGGGCAAGGATGCTGCTGAGGCTGTACATAATGCAGTAGTTCTTGAAGAGGTTGCTAAGATGGCTCTTAAGACAGAGCTTATTAATCCAAATGTTAAGACTGCACCTGACTGCATCAGAGATAAGCATTTCTTCCGTAAGCATGGAGAAAATGCATATTATGGCCAGAATTAGTTGAAGTAAGGTTCGGGTGATATTGTAGAGGTTACATGATTAAGGTTTTTCTTGTAGAAGATGAATATGCAATCCGCGAGGGAATAAAGAAATCCGTGAATTGGGAAGCGAATGGCTATACGCTAGTTGGCGAAGCTGGAGATGGAGAAATGGCATTTCCGAAGATCGTTAAAGCAAGGCCGGATATCCTGATCACGGATATTCGTATGCCATTTATGGACGGACTTGAATTGTCTCGTCTGGTTAAGAAGGAAATCCCCAATATTAAGATAGTTGTGCTGAGTGGTTATGATGATTTTAACTATGCAAAGCAGGCTATCTCTATTGGCGTGGAAGAATATATATTAAAGCCTGTGTCTGGTGAAAATCTACTTACAGAGCTCGGAAAGATAGCTGATGCTATAAATGTGGAGCGGCAGGACGAACTAGCGAAGGATAAGTATCTTCGTGATATGGAAGAAATCAGGACTCTGGCTAAGCAGAAGTTTATTCATGACATGATAGATGGAAAGCTTTCTATGCAGGAGTCGCTCGAACAGGGGCGAGAACTTGGCATAGATATAACTGCTGCTTATTATTCAATAGTGCTTTTTCAAGCATTTCCGAAGAATAAGGCGGGAGTTCCAGCTGAAGAAGAGTTCGATGTTGCTGAGTACTCTGGCGTTAGTGAGGAAATATATAGCAGGATCAGAGAGACAGTCTCTAAAAGTCCTAATGTATATCTCTATGAGCAGGTTGGCGATGTTCTCTGCTTCTTAGAAAAGTCTGATTCTTTAAATGATATGAACCAGAATACGCAGAAGGGAATAGATATCATTAAAGAGATTATGTCAACCAAATCCGACTGGATTTATTTCATTTCCATAGGAAAACCAGTAGAGCGAATCCGTGACGTAAACTCATCTTATAGAGATGCTAGTAAGAGATTTGCTGAGAGATATATGCTGGATGAGAGCTTTATCTTCTATGGTGAAAATGGTAATAGCAACGTGCTTGATATCGGTGGAATAGATATAAAGATGGTGTCTCAGAAGACCATATTTCATTTCCTTAGAAATGGTACTCTAGTTGAGATTGACGATCTTGTATCTGAGTATTTTTCAAGTCTCGGTGAAGAAGCGATGGAGTCGAGGCTGTTCTGTCAGTATGTTCTGATGGAGGCGCTTATCAGTGGAATGGCATTTCTGGATAGCATGAATGTTAGCCGTGAGAAGGCGGCTTCTATTCTGGGAGAGCTCAGTGATCCTGTAAGATTTGTCGACTCGGTGGATAAGGCGAAGGACTACATCACTAGAATCCTTAAAGTGCTTATAGAATATAGAAATCAAGTGTCGGACAAGAAGTATACCGAGATTATTGATAAGGCCAGAGAGTTTATTAAGGCTCAGTATAAAAATGATGAAATGTCACTTCAGACAGTTGCATCATATGTAAATGTCAGTTCAAATCATTTCAGTGCAATCTTCAGGAAAGAAACTGGAGAGACATTTATAGATTACCTGACGAAAGTTAGAATGGACAATGCGAAGGATCTACTTACTTGTACATCCATGAAAACCTCTGAGATAGGATTTGAAGTAGGATACAAAGATCCGCATTATTTTAGTTATATATTTAAGAAGACTATCGGTATGTCGCCGAAAGAATACCGCCGTATGAAGAAGGACTCGTAAGACTTTGAACGTAAAAAAGAAGAGAAGCAGCAAGATTCAGTCCAAGCTGATCAAGTACATATGGATATGCGTTATTCCTCTTATAATCCTTTTTAGTATCGCTGTAATCAGGCTGTACGGATTCTACCAGGAATACGATCTGCTTGTACGGAATATTACTAGCGCAAATGAATATAATATGAGCTTTAAGTCCTCGATGGATGAGATGATGTATCGTATCATTACGGGATCGGCTAACTGGACTGATGCTGAGGAAAAGCTAGAGGGTGAGGATCCAAAGGCGCTTATTAGTGATGCGACTGAACATTTTGAAAATCTTCGTGATAAGACCACGGAGGAAAATGTCCGAAGTGATCTTAATGCTCTTATAAAGCTTCTTGGAATCCTTGATGCCAGAGTTGATGATATTCTCGAAAATGTTGAAGAGGGCGGTCATTACGACGAGAATATGGAGATGTTAGATATGAATATTCGAACTCTTACGTCTCTTATTCAAGATGATATTCAGAAGTACATTTACGATGAAGCGCATAACATGGAAATGTTGCGACGTCAGGTTGCAAGGAGTCTTCTATCTACTATTAGAATAATAATTCTAGTTCTTATAATAATTCTTATTGTAATTTACATTTTATCTAAGAGATTATCCCAAAGAATTACAGAACCAATTACAGAACTTGTTGGAATGACAGAGAAGTTTGCCAGCGGAGATTTTACTGTATCCTATCATCCTGATCGAGATGATGAAATGAGGACTCTGGCGGAGAGTTTTAACAGCATGGTTAAAGAGATTGAGACTCTTATAGAAGATATCC
This sequence comes from uncultured Lachnospiraceae bacterium, assembly GCA_902760415.1. Classification (GTDB taxonomy): domain Bacteria; phylum Bacillota; class Clostridia; order Lachnospirales; family Lachnospiraceae; genus Eubacterium_Q. The sequence goes on along the minus strand of CACWGK010000002.1, from coordinate 74,222 downwards.
ACCGCGAGCAGGAAATAGCCAAGGATGCAGAGCTTAGACTTCTTCAGGAACAGATAAATCCTCATTTCTTATATAATACACTGGATGCTATAATCTGGATGACGGAAGCGGGAGAAAATCAGAAGGCAATTCAGGTTATTCAGGAGCTGTCTAGCTTCTTCAGAATCTCACTGAGCAAGGGAGAGAGCGAGATTACTGTCAGGGAAGAAAGAGAACATGTGAAGAATTATCTCGAGATTCAGAGGTACCGTTATCAGGATATTCTGGACTATGAGATAGATATAGATGAAGCGATATATGAAAATCATATACAGAAGCTCACCTTGCAGCCTATTGTAGAAAATGCGTTATATCATGGTATAAAAAACAAGCGTGGTGGTGGTATGATCCGCGTAGAAGGCCGTCTGGAAAGATCAAGTGATAGCGGCGGCGATATTATGGTATTCCGTGTTAAGGATACTGGAATAGGTATGACAGATGAAGAACTTGAGAGACTGAGAGGTCTAATCTCAGGAGAGATAGTTCTAGATGAACAGCGTGGCTTTGGTATGGCAAATGTACAAAAACGTATTGAAATGATGTATGGAGTGGGCTACGGCATAACGGTGGAAAGTACATACAACGAAGGCACCACCGTCACAGTTCGAATCCCACGAAAATGAGTCACCCCAGACCAAGACTACGAAGTAGTCTTGCGGAGCGGAGCGACCATCAAGCAGCGGTGCCTTACAGGCACAAGAGTGCCTGTGAGGGCAGGCTGCGTTAAGATATGAGTCCCCCCTACGTCCGACGTAAAAGTGACTCACAAGTGTGCCTGTGAGGGCAGGCTGCGTTAAGATAGAAGGTCGAAGGTCCTTTAGAAAAGAAATATAAGATATGAAGAGAAGTTATTTGAAAAAGAGAATATGTACCTGCTTACTTTCGGGAGCTTTAATTTTGTCTAGTTTGATGGGGCTTTCTGGTTGTGGAGAGTCGTCGGCTGATGAAGCTTCTACTCAGCAGAAGGATGAACTGATTACTGTTGGTTTTTCTCAGCTGGGAGCAGAGTCTGATTGGCGTGTTGCTAATACGGAGTCCATAAAAAACAGTCTCACAAGAGAGAATGGGTTTGAACTAATGTTTGATGATGCTCAGCAGAAGCAGGATAAGCAGTTTATCGCTATAAGAAACTTTACTCAGCAGGAGGTTGACTGTATAGTTCTTGCTCCTGTTATGGAGACGGGCTGGGATACTGTGCTTCAGGAGGCAAAAGATGCGAGTATTCCAGTAGTTGTCGTAGATAGACAGGTTAAGGTGAATGACACTTCGCTCGTAACTGCCTGGATAGGATCGGACTTCTCTAAGGAAGCGAAGGTGGCCTGTGAATGGCTTAAGAGTTACACGGAGGCGAAGGGGATAAAACCAGAAGAACTTGTTGTGGTAGATATTCAGGGAACCCTAGGTGCCACTGCTCAGATTGGAAGAACAAATGGAATCGTAGAAGCCAGTGCAAAGAATGGGTGGAACCTAATAGCGCAGGTGCCAGCCGATTATACTCAGGCAAAAGGTAAAGAGGTTATGGCGAATCTCCTTGCAGAGCATCCTGATATAAATGTTGTCTATGCTGAAAATGATAACGAAGCAATCGGCGCTATCGAAGCGATAGAAGAGGCAGGAAAGACAGCAGGAACAGATATATTAAATGGAGACATTTTAGTGATATCATTTGATGCGGCACACTCGGGTCTTACTAAGGTTCTTGAAGGGAAAATCGCACTTGATGTTGAATGTAATCCGCTTCAGGGAGAAGAGGTTGAAAAACTTGTAAAAGCAGTTAAAGGAGGCACGGAATATAATAAATATACATATGTAAAAGAGAGTGCATTTGCAGCAGATAACACTGTAGAAAGTGTTACGATAAATGGCGAAGAATATGATATAACGCCGCTTACACAGTCAATCTTAGATTCACGTGAGTATTAAAAATCTCACTGAAAATAAAAAAACGTAAAAATAATAAAATATCTAAAAAATAATATATATCTAACATTTATATTAAAAATCAGATAAAATCTTATAATAAATATTTGAAAAAATAAAATATTTTATTCTGTATAAAAACCTTCCATACTTTGTTATAGTAGTATCATCAAAGAAAACGAAAACTTCTGGAATGAGGATTCCGGAAAGTACAAAGTGAAATGGAGGGTTTTTCTAATGAAGAGATTCGGTAAGAAAGTCTTAGCAACTGTTGTGGCTACAACTATGGCACTTGGCCTTGCAGCTTGTGGCGGAGCAAGTGGATCTGGAGATTCAGGTAATTCAGGAAGTGGTGATACTGCTGCAACTGCTGATTCTGGCTCAAGCGGTGGAACAATTAAAGTTGGTATCATCAACAACGATCCAAATGAGTCTGGATATCGTACAGCTAATGACAAGGATCTTAAAGCAATGTTCTGTGCAGAAAATGGTTATGATGCATCATTTTCATACAGCTTAAAAAATGATGAGCAGATTACAGCGGCTCAGAAGTTTATCCAGGACGGCGTTGATTACCTCCTCCTCTCTGCAGCTGATACATCAGGTTGGGACAGCGTTCTCAAGGATGCTCAGGATGCAGGAATACAGGTAATTCTTTTCGACCGTACTATTGATGCGGATGAAAGTCTCTATGCAGCTTCAATCGTATCAGATATGGATAAAGAAGGCGAGACAGCTGCAAACTGGCTCAAGGATCAGAACCTTAGTGAATACAACATAATTCATCTTCAGGGTGTTATGGGTTCTGCAGCTCAGCAGGGTAGATCAGGAGCTCTTGATACACTTGCAAAGGAAAATAACTGGAAGATAGTTACACAGCAGACAGCTGAGTGGAATGCTGAGAAAGCACAGCAGATCGTACAGTCAGTTATCGATTCAGGTGAGAGTTTCAATGTAATCTATGCTGAGAATGATGATATGGCAAAGGGTGCAGTTGAGGCACTTGATAAGGCCAACATCTCACACGGTGTTGGAAAAGACGTAGTAGTTATGGGATTTGACTGCAACAAGTGGGCACTTGAAGAGCTTAAGGCAGGAAACTGGAATTATGATGGACAGTGTAATCCATTCCAGGCTAGCTACATTGATGATGTAATAAAGAAGCTTGAGAAGGGCGAAACACTTTCAGAGAAGACAATCATAATGGAAGAAAAAGGCTTCGATGCATCTACTATTACACAGGAAGATGTAGATAACTACGGTATCTAATCTTAGGAAACTTTGGGAGGGTGCAGCATTTAATGTTGCACCCTTTTACTTTGAGAATAATCCCTTCTAGAGATAGAAAATGAATTAAGAATGAGGTGAAGTCGTGAAGGAAAATGCGGTTTTAGAACTACATAATATATATAAGACCTTCCCAGGTGTTAAGGCCCTTCAAAATGTAGACTTTACTCTGTGTGAAGGCGAAATCCATGCATTGATGGGTGAAAATGGAGCTGGTAAATCTACTCTGATCAAGGTCATCACAGGAGTATACGAAAAAGAAGAAGGAACTATATACCTTAAAGGAAATGAAGGCGAAGCTCATATACATTCGCCACAGGATGCTCAGAACCTTGGCATAAGCACAGTGTATCAGGAGATTACACTTTGTCCGAATCTGACTGTGGCAGAAAATATGTTTATCGGAAGAACGAAGGGCAGCATCACTAACTGGAAGAAGATGAATGAAGATGCCGATAAGATACTGAAGTCGCTAGATATTCCAGCTAAGGCTACTCAGCAGCTGGCAACATGTTCACTGGCTGTTCAGCAGATGGTTGCTATAGCAAGAGCGGTGGATATGGATTGTAAAGTTCTTATCTTAGATGAGCCGACTTCGTCTCTGGATGACAGTGAAGTACGTAAGCTCTTTGGACTTATGAATGATCTTAAGTCTAAAGGCGTTGGAATAATCTTTGTTACTCATTTCCTGGATCAGGTTTATGAAGTATGTGACAAGATAACTGTTCTTCGAGATGGAAAGCTGGTTGGCGAGTACGAGATAGAAAATCTCCCACGAGTAGAACTGGTTTCAAAGATGCTTGGAAAAGAACTTGATGATCTGTCAGACATCAAAGAAGAATCAGTCGTATACGAAGATAAGGGAGATGAAGTACCTGTATTTGAAGCTAAAGGACTTCAGTCAGATGCTGGTATAAAGCCATTTGATTTCTTCATAAGGAAGGGAGAAGTAAATGGATTTACAGGACTTCTTGGATCCGGTCGAAGCGAATGCGTAAGAGCAATCTTTGGTGCTGATAGAGTAATAAAGGGTAAGGTTAAAAAGAATGGAAAAGAGGTTAAGATATCTAAACCTCTAGATGCTATGAAGCAAGGAATAGCTTATCTTCCTGAAGATAGAAAAGTCGATGGAATAGTCGGTGATCTATCGGTAAGAGAAAATATCATACTTGCCGCACAGGTTTTACGTGGCTTCTTTAAGCCTTTTTCAAAGGCTGAAACATACAAGCTAGCAGATGAGTATATAAAGCTTCTTGATATCAAAACAGCTTCTGCAGATACGCCAATCAAATCCCTCTCCGGTGGTAATCAGCAGAAGGTTATAGTAGCAAGATGGCTGCTCATGCATCCTGAATATCTTATCCTTGATGAGCCAACTCGAGGTATCGATGTTGGTACCAAGGTGGATATTCAGAAGCTAGTATTAAAACTTGCATCAGAAGGAATGAGTATAACATTTATTTCTTCAGAGACAGATGAAATGCTACGAACCTGCTCAAGACTTGTAGTAATGCGTGACAGAAAAGTTGTCGGTGAGTTAAGTGGTGATGAACTAACTCAAAGTGGAATCATGAAGACTATAGCTGGTGGAAAACAAGAAGAGATAGCAGAAAGTTCAGAAGAAGGAGGTGAGAGCGTTGGCTAGTACGAAGACTAAAAAGATATCATTTAATAAGCAGTTGCTTATTCCTATAGCAGCAATCATCGCTCTTGCGATATTTAATCTGATAGTTGATCCATCATTTTTCAAGATTACTCTTGGAACTAATAGTGCTGGAAATCCTGTTCTTTCAGGTTATCTTATAACTATTCTGGACTATGGTTCAGAGCTTGCAATTCTTGCGATTGGTATGACTCTTGTTACAGCTGCATCCGGCGGACAGGATATATCCGTTGGTGCAACTATAGCGATAGCTGGTAGTGTAATACTGAGAGTTCTTTGTGGAAATAATTCAAGACCAGATACTCTTCAGGCACCTATCATTGTTGCATTCCTTGTAGCTTGCGTAGTTGCAATGCTCTTCGGTGCATTTAACGGAATCCTTGTTGCTTACTTCAAGATACAGCCGATGGTTGCAACGCTGATTCTTTTTACCGCAGGTCGCTCGATAGCAGCCTGGATTAACAACAACGAACTTCCAATTATTAGTGAACCATCATTTGGATATTTCGGAGGATATATTCCAGGTATTCCGATTCCAACTCCATTTTTCATAGCTATGATATGCGTGATAGTTATCATGCTGGTACTTAAGTTTACAACCCTTGGTCTATATACACAGGCGGTTGGTATCAATGGAAGTTCATCGAGACTAAATGGTATCAATCCACAGTTTATCAAGTTCCTCACTTTTGTGATACTTGGTCTCTGTGTAGCTGTAGCTGGACTTATCAAGGTCAGCCGTCTCTCAACAATCAACTATTCAGTTATTGCTAAGGATATTGAGATGGACGCAATCCTTGCTGTAGCTCTAGGCGGAAATGCACTTAGCGGCGGTAAGTTCAATATGACAGCATCTATTCTTGGAGCATATGTAATTCAGTTCCTTACAACAACGCTTTATAAAATGAATGTTAACTCAGAAGCGCTTTCTGCATATAAGGCAGTGGTAGTTATCGTTCTTGTAGTACTAAGTACTCCGGTAGTGAGAAAGAAACTGTCTCAGCTCTGGGGTAAATTAACAGTAAAGCAGGCTGTAAAGGAGGTGGCTTAATATGAACGAGAAGAATAAGACAGGCTTTGGATCTAAGTTCACCAAATGGTTTGGAAGAACCAGCGATACTAATCTGCTGCTTACAATAACCATAGTTGTATTTTTCCTTATGTATCTCGGAGCCATAGTATTTCAGGGACAAGGCTTCCTCAAACCACAAACCTTCTTCAATATTTTAAATGCAAATGCAGCGCTTATCATCACTTCAGTCGGACTGTCCATAGTAATGATCTGTGGAGGTATCGATATCTCTGTCGGTGGAGTGGTTGCTCTCGTAAGTATGAGCTGCGCTGTATACCTTGACTTCCATGGCGGAAGCATTATAGGAGCTATTGCAATAGCAATCGGAATCGGAGTTGTCTTTGGAGTAGTGCAGGGATTCCTTGTAGCTTATCTGGATATTCAGCCTTTCATTGTTACATTGGCGGGAATGTTCTTTGCAAGAGGTATGACAACTATAGTTCATACAGCTCCATTTAACGTCGAAAATGAAGCATTTGTTAACCTGAAGGATACGAGAGTGATAGTGCCAGGTTTTGGATCATACAACAAGCTTGGAAACTACGTAAATGCTTACGTAGAGATAGGCGTAATAGTAGCAATACTTGTGGTTATTTCATTTTTCATAATCCTTAGATGGACTAAGCTGGGTAGAAGTCTCTACGCGGTAGGTGGAAATGCTCAAAGTGCACTTATGCTAGGAATAAATGTAAGAAGAACCAGATTCTTATCACATCTTATCTGTGGCATACTTGCAGGTATCGCTGGTTTTGTATATTTCATGCATGTTGGTTCTGGTTCTGCTTCACACGCAAGTGGTATGGAAATGAATGCGATAGCATCATCTATTATTGGAGGTACCATGCTGACAGGTGGTGTAGGTAATATTATTGGAACATTCTTTGGTGTTCTGTCACTATCTACAATTCAAAATATCGTATCATCAGCAGGACTTGATCAGGCTTGGTGGACGGGTATCACAATAGCTGCTATGTTATGCATTTTCCTTGTTATTCAGTCGGTGGTTATATCAAAGAAAAAGAAGCTTCTTACTAAGTAATTAAAAGGCCAAGTAGCAACTTTTGTAAACAATTTGACAACATTTGAGAAGATTAAAGATAGTCCCTTGTGTTATTATGATACTGCATTAGTGAAGTTCTTATGGCAGTGTAAAACACAAGGGACAAAAAATTATTATGCGGAGGGTAAAAAATGAAGTTTTTTATTGACACAGCAAATGTAGACGACATTAGAAAGGCAAATGACATGGGGGTTATTTGTGGCGTTACTACAAACCCATCACTCATTGCCAAAGAAGGCAGAGACTTTAATGAGGTTATCAAGGAGATTACATCAATCGTTGATGGACCTATCAGTGGCGAGGTTAAGGCTACTACAGTTGATGCTGAGGGAATGATTAAGGAAGGTCGTGAGATCGCAGCTATTCATCCAAACATGGTCGTAAAGATTCCTATGACAGTTGAAGGTCTTAAGGCAGTTAAGGTTCTTTCTGCAGAAGGTATCAAGACAAATGTTACACTTATCTTTTCAGCAAACCAGGCTCTTCTGGCTGCTAGAGCAGGTGCAACATATGTATCACCATTCCTTGGAAGACTTGATGATATCTCTATGCCAGGTATCAACCTTATTGAAGATATCGTTCAGATCTTTGATAACTATGGTCTTGAGACAGAAATCATCGCTGCATCTATCAGAAATACAGTACACGTAACAGAGTGTGCACTTGCAGGTGCAGATATCGCTACAGTACCATATGCTGTAATTGAGCAGATGACAAAGCATCCTCTTACAGATCAGGGTATTGAGAAGTTCCAGGCAGATTACAAGAAAGTATTCGGTGAGTAATTAGACGACAAATGAGTCACTGGTCTTATGCGCTGGTGACTCTTCACAATATTTCGAGAAGGATAAAGAAAAATGAATCAGGAAAGAAAAGCAGAACTTAAGAAACAGGCAAATGAGGTTCGTAAGGGTATCGTTACAGCTGTTCATAGTGCAAAGTCTGGTCATCCAGGTGGATCACTTTCTGCAGCAGACATTCTTACCTACCTTTATTTTGAGGAGATGAATATTGATCCGCAGAATCCTAAGAAGGCTGATAGAGACAGACTTGTTCTCTCAAAGGGCCACATTGCTCCTGCGCTATATTCAGTTCTTTCTCACAGAGGTTATTTTCCAACCTCTGATTTAACAACCCTCCGTCACACGGGTTCTTACCTGCAGGGACATCCGGATATGAAGCATATTCCAGGCGTTGATATGTCATCCGGATCCCTGGGGCAAGGCCTATCTGCAGCAGTCGGCATGGCACTTAACGCTAAGCTTGATAACTCTGATTACAGAGTATATGCAATATGTGGTGACGGTGAGATTCAGGAAGGTCAGATTTGGGAAGCTGCTATGTTCGCAGCATCTAGAAAGCTTGACAATCTTACAGTATTCGTAGATAACAACAATCTTCAGATAGACGGTCCTATTGATCAGGTATGTTCACCTTATCCAATAGATGAGAAGTTCGCTGCATTTGGCTTCCATGTAATTAACATTGATGGTCATAACTTCGATGAGATCGAAGCTGCCGTTAATGAAGCAAAGGCAACTAAGGGTCAGCCAACAGCTATCATCGCTAAGACAGTTAAAGGTAAGGGTGTATCCTTTATGGAGAACCAGTGCGGATGGCATGGAAAGGCTCCAAATGATGAAGAGTTTGAACAAGCATTAAAGGATTTGGAGGTGACTGAGTAATGGCAGACGTAGTAAAGATTGCGACAAGAGATAGTTATGGAAATGCTCTCGTAGAGCTCGGTAAAGAGAAGGATAACGTAGTTGTTCTTGATGCTGACCTTGCAGCTGCTACAAAGACAGGAACTTTCAAGAAGGCATTTCCTGAGAGACATATAGATTGTGGTATCGCTGAGGCAGATATGATGGGTATCGCTGCTGGACTTGCTACATGTGGCAAGGTTCCATTTGCAAGTACATTTGCAATGTTTGCAGCTGGACGTGCTTTCGAGCAGGTTCGTAACTCTATCGGATATCCACATTTAAATGTAAAGATTGGTGCTACACATGCAGGTATCTCTGTTGGTGAGGACGGTGCTTCTCATCAGTGTAATGAAGATATAGCTCTTATGAGAACTATACCAGGCATGACAATCATCAATCCTTCAGATGATATTGAAGCAAAGGCAGCAGTTAAGGCTGCATATGAGATAGACGGTCCTGTATATATGAGATTTGGACGTCTTGCTGTTCCAGTAATCAATGACAATGCTGATTACAAGTTTGAAGTTGGTAAGGGAGTTCTCCTTAAGGATGGTAGTGATATCACAATCATCGCAACTGGACTTGAAGTTGGTGAGTCACTTAAGGCAGCTGAGAAACTTGAAGCTGACGGAGTTAGCGTAAGAGTTATCAATATGCATACAATCAAGCCACTTGATAAGGATATAGTTGTAAAGGCAGCTAAGGAGACTAAGAAGATCTTCACAGCTGAGGAGCATTCTATAATCGGTGGACTTGGTAGTGCAGTAGCTGAAGTACTTGCAGAAGAGTGCCAGACACCTCTTTATCGTATTGGAGTTAGAGATACATTTGGAGAGTCAGGTCCTGCAGTAGAGTTACTAAAGAAATATAAGCTCGATGCTGATGGCATTTATGAGCAGATTAAATCAAATATGTAAAAGTATTGTTCAATTAAAGGAGGATAACAAACAATGAATCATTTACCTGAAGTTAAGCTCGGAATTGTAGCAGTTAGCCGTGACTGTTTCCCAATGAGTCTTTCAGAGAGAAGAAGAAAAGCAGTAGTTGCTGCTTATAAGGCAAAGTATGGTGACATCTATGAGTGTCCAGTTACTATCGAGAATGAAGTAGATATGAGAAAAGCTCTTGCTGATGTTAATGCAGCAGGCGTAAATGCTCTTGTAGTATATCTTGGAAACTTCGGTCCAGAGTCAAGTGAGACACTTCTTATCAAGGAGTTCCAGGGACCATCAGCAGTTATCGCTGCAGCAGAGGAGTCTGGTGACAGCCTTCTTGATGACAGAGGAGATGCTTACTGTGGTATGCTTAATGCAAGCTACAACCTTAAGCTTCGTAACCTTCGTGCATTCATCCCTGAGGTACCAGTTGGTGATGCAGAAGATTGTGCAGATATGATCAAGGAGTTCTTACCTGTAGCTAGAGTAAGAATCGCTCTTAATGATCTTAAGATCATAAGCTTTGGTCCTCGTCCACAGGACTTCCTTGCATGTAACGCTCCTATCAAGCAGCTTTACAATCTTGGTGTTGAGATTGAAGAGAACTCAGAACTTGATCTTTTCGAAGCATTTAACAAGCATGAGGGTGACGAGAGAATCCCTGCAGTTGTTGATGATATGGCTAAGGAACTTGGTTCTGGTAACAAGAAGCCAGAAATCCTTTCAAGACTTGCTCAGTATGAGCTTACACTTCGTGATTGGGTAGATGCACACAAGGGTAGCAGAAGCAATGTTATCATTGCAGGTAAGTGCTGGCCAGCATTCCAGACACAGTTCAAGTGTGTTCCTTGCTATGTAAACAGCCGTCTTACAAAGGATGGTATTCCTGTATCTTGTGAGGTTGATATCTATGGAGCTCTTTCAGAGTACATTGGTCAGCTCGTAAGTGAGGATACAGTTACACTTCTTGATATCAACAATACAGTTCCAAAGGATATGTACAATGATGAGATCAAGGGTAAGTTCGCTTATGATTATAAGCTTACAGATACATTTATGGGATTCCACTGTGGTAACACAGCAACAGATAAGCTTGCATTCTGCGAGATGAAGAACCAGAAGATCATGGCTCGTACACTTCCAGAAGAGGTTACTAATGGTACTCTTGAGGGAGATCTTATCCCAGGTGAGGCTACAATCTTCAGACTTCAGAGCACATCTGATGGTAAGCTTCGTGCTTACGTTGCAGAAGGTGAGATCCTTCCTGTAAGAACAAGATCATTCGGTGCTATCGGAATCTTCGCTATTCCTGAGATGGGACGTTTCTATCGTCACGTACTCGTTCAGAAGAACTATCCACACCATGCAGCTATTACATTCCATCATAATGGAAAGGCTCTCTTTGATACATTTAAGTATCTCGGTGTTAAGTTTGATGAGATTGATTACAACCATCCAGCAGGAACTTTATATAAGTCAGAGAACCCATTCGCATAATTTGCGATAAGATAAACACTTAACAGGGGCTGAGGGTAGGTTTTGTCACCTGACAGAGCCTACCCTTTGTTACTCAAAATTTTAAAAAATGGAGGTTATTATATTCATGTTTATTGGAGTAGATTTAGGAACATCAGCAGTTAAGTTATTAGCTATGAGTAATGATGGTGAGATACTTAAGACAGTATCCGTTGAGTATCCTATAAGCTTCCCTAAGTCAGGCTGGTCAGAGCAGAATCCAGAAGACTGGTACAAGGGAACTATGGAAGGTATCGGAAAGCTCCTTGCTGATATGCCAGATAAGACAGTAGATGGTATCGGTATCGGTGGCCAGATGCACGGTCTTGTAATCTTAGATGAAAATGATAATGTTATCCGCCCAGCTATTCTCTGGAATGATGGACGTACAACGAAGGAAACAGAGTATCTTAATACTGTAATAGGTAAGGATAAGCTTTCAGAGTATACAGGTAATATTGCATTTGCAGGATTCACAGCTCCAAAGGTACTGTGGGTTAAGGATAATGAGCCTGACAACTTTGCTAAGATTAAGAAGATCATGCTTCCAAAGGACTATATTGTATATAAGTTTACTGGATCATATGTATCAGATTATTCAGATGCATCAGGTATGCTTCTTATGGATGTAAAGAATAAGTGCTGGTCTAAGGAAATGCTTGAAATCTGCGGAATCTCAAATGTAGAGATGCCAGAGCTTCATGAGAGTTTTGATGTAGTTGGTGAGGTTAAGCCAGAGATAGCATCAGAGCTTGGTATTACTGGTACACTTAAGGTTGTTGCAGGTGCAGGAGATAATGCAGCAGCAGCTGTTGGTACAGGAACTGTTGGAGCGGGTGGATGTAATCTGTCTCTTGGAACTTCTGGTACACTTTTCATTTCAAATGATAAGTTCTCAGTTGATGATAAGAACTCACTTCACTCATTTGCACATGCTGATGGTGGATTCCATCTTATGGGATGTATGCTTTCTGCAGCATCATGTAATAAGTGGTGGATGGATGAAATCCTTCGTGATACAGATTACGCTGCAAACCAGGCTGGAATTAATAAGCTTGGCGAGAATAATGTATTCTTTATGCCATATCTTATGGGCGAGAGATCACCTCATAACAATCCTCTTGTAAGAGCTGGATTCCTTGGAATGAGTATGGATACAACAAGAGAAGATATGGTTCAGGCGGTTCTCGAAGGCGTAGCATTTGGTCTTAGGGATTCTATGGAAGTTGCAAGATCTCTTGGAATCAAGATTGAGGTTTCTAACATCTGCGGTGGTGGTGCAAAGAGCCCTCTCTGGAGAAAGATTATTGCAAATGTTATGAACATTAAGCTTGAGATTCAGAAGAATGATGAAGGTCCTGCACTTGGTGGTGCTATCCTTGCAGCAGTAGGTTGTGGAAGATATTCAGATGTTATAACAGCTGCTAAGAGCCTTGTAAATGTAGTAGAAGTAGTTGAGCCAGATGCTGAGCTTGTAGCTAAGTATGAGGAGAAGTATCAGCAGTTCAAGAAGCTTTACCCAACAGTAAAGGGGCTTTATGATTAATATCCAGATGGAGGTATTTTAAAGTGAAGAAAGAGGTGTTTGGGGAGACAAGAGATGGCTCCGTAGTAACAGCCTATACTCTTGAAAACTCAAAAGGAATGTCAGCAACCATTATTGATTTTGGTGCAACAGTTGTAAGACTCTTAGTACCTGATAAGACAGGCAACGCAAGAGACGTTCAGCTGGGATATGATGATATAAAGTCTTATGAAGATGGCGATACATTCTTTGGCGCTATAATAGGAAGAAATGCAAACCGTATCAAGGGCGGTAGAGTGTCTATCGATAACGTAGTATATCAGATGGAACAGAATGATAATGATAATAATCTTCACAGTGGCCCTAATGGCGTAGATAAAAAGATGTGGACTTGTCTTCCACAGGATGATCCTAGTTCAGTTTCATTTATCTGCAAGTCAAATGATAAGGAGCAGGGACTTCCTGGAAATGTAACAATGACTGTTACTTACTCGCTAAGTGAGGATAATGAGTTTAAGATTACTTATGATGCAGTATCAGATATGAAGACAGTTATAAATATGACAAGTCATATGTACTTTAATCTGAATGGTCATTATAAGGGAAATATCGAGAATCATATACTTACACTTGATAGTGATTATTATAATCCTGTAATAGATAAGAAAGCTATTCCTACAGAGGAAAATGCCCCTGTTGCAGGAACTGTATTTGACTTTAGAACTCCAAAGAGTATTGGTCAGGATATTAATAAAGGCGATGTTCAGCAAACTTATGTAGGCGGTTATGATCACAACTTTGTGATAAATGGCGATGCTGGTGAGCTTAGACATTTTGCAAATGTATATGCTGAAGAGAGTGGAATAGTAATGGACCTCTTCTCAGATCAGACAGGTACACAGTTCTATTCTGGTAACTTTATTGGTGACCAGAAGGGTAAGGGTGGATTTGATTATCATTTCCGTTCTGGAATGTGTCTTGAACCACAGTATATACCAAATGCTATGAACTTTATTCCTGAAGGAGATGTTAATTCGCCTATATTTGATGCGGATGAGCATTATCATGCAGAGAGTATCTATAAGTTTTCTGTTAAATAAAGTTGAGGCTTAAAAATTTAGCATTTGAAAGTTGAGGCAATCTAAAGCGAGCTTTAGGGCGTTTTATACATATTTTCTCTTGACCTCAACTTTCAAATGTTACAAATGTATTACACATTTTAACCAATGAAAAGGGGGTGTTTACCCTCTTTTTTTGTTCAATTTTTCGAAAATAGCACATTTTGTTAAAACTATGGCATTTTTTGTTAAGTATTATTGTGCAATTTTTACTATAATACATGTAGTCAGCGACAATAAGTAGTTTTGATGTAAGTAATTTCTACTAAATAATGTATACTATTTGGTCATTATTGCTTATGTTTAAACAATTTGTTGTCGATGTATGTGCACTCATGCAGACGGTTTTTAAAGTATTAAGAGGAGGATTTAAAAATGAGAAAAATGAGACGTGTTGCTGCTGTTGCTCTTAGTGCAGCTATGGTAGCATCAATGGTTACTGGATGCGGAAGCTCTAGTGACACAAGCACAGACACAAGTTCTGACGATTCAGCTACAGAGGCTACTACAGCAGCTTCTGACGATGCAGACACATCTTCTGATGATACTGCTTCAGACGATACAGCATCTAGCGAGTCAACAGGCGAGGGTGAGACTATCAATGTATGGGCATTCACAGATGAGGTTCCTAACATGATCAAGAAGTTCAAGGAGACACATCCAGACTTCAAGTATGAGATTAAGGAAACAATCATTGCTACAACTGATGGTGCTTATCAGCCAGCACTTGACCAGGCTCTTGCAGCTGGTGGAGAAGATGCTCCTGATATCTATGCAGCAGAGGCAGCTTTCGTTCTGAAGTATACACAGGGCGATATGTCATCATATGCATGTCCTTACGATGATCTTGGTATCGATACTCAGGCTGAGATCGATGAAGCTAAGATTGCACAGTACACAGTTGATATCGGAACTAACCCAGAATCAGGTAAGGTAGTTGGTCTTGGATATCAGGCTACTGGTGGTGCTTTCATCTACAGACGTTCAATCGCTAAGGATGCTTTCGGTACAGATGATCCTGCAGAGATCGCTGAAATCATTGGTTCTGGTTCAGGTAACTGGGATAAGTTCTATGAGGCAGCTGAGACTCTTAAGGGTAAGGGTTATGGTATCGTTTCTGGTGATGGTGATATGTGGCACGCTATCGAGAACAGCTCAGACACAGGTTGGGTTGTTGATGGTAAGCTTAACATAGATCCTAAGAGAGAAGCTTTCCTTGATGAGTCAAAGAAGCTTAAGGATAACAATTATCATAATGATACTCAGGACTGGTCAGATGCTTGGTTCGCTGATATGAAGGGCGAAGGCGAGAAGGAAATCTTCGGTTTCTTCGGACCAGCTTGGCTCATCAACTATACACTTGCTCCTAACTGTGGTGGCGAGGCTGTTGGTGAAGGTACATACGGTGACTGGGCAGTTTGTGCACCTCCTATCGGATTCTTCTGGGGCGGTACTTGGGTACTTGCTAACAAGGATTCTGATAAGAAGGAAGCTATTGGACAGATTATTGACTGGATCACACTTAACTGTACAGAAGATGGTCTTCAGTATATGTGGGCTAACGGTACATTTAATGGTGAAGGCGGTACAAAGGACTGCGTAGCTTCAGCTACAGTTATGGATATGTCCGATGGTACACTTGACTTCCTTGGCGGCCAGAATATGTTCGACGTATTTGGTGAGGCTAACAGCTATGCAAATGGTAAGAACCTTACACAGTACGATGAGACAATCAATACATACTGGAGAGATCAGGTACGTCAGTACACAGCAGGTGAGAAGGACAGAGATACAGCTATCGCTGACTTCAAGCAGCAGGTTGCTGATAACCTTGCAGTAACAGTTGAGTAATACGCTCAGTACTAAATATTTAAATTAACAATTAAAACTATGGGATGATGGGTTAACGCCCACCATCCCATAATAATACTAATAAGGGTTGGAGGTTAGAGATGAAGAAGAAAAAACATAGCGAGGTTAGATACTCGAAATATGGTTATATTTTCAGTATTCCTTTTGTCGTAGCCTACCTTATTTTCCAACTTTATCCAATATTATATACAGTTGTGATTGGATTTACCAATATGCAGGGTGTTATTACTCCTGAAGTGCACATTCTAGACAATCCTTTTGCTAATTTCCAGACTATTCTAACAAGTCCGTCTTTCAGGAATGCTTTGAAGAATACGTTCACAATCTGGTTGGTAAACTTTTTTCCACAGATTTTATTAGCATTACTTCTCACAGCATGGTTTACGGACAGAAGATGGAATATCAGAGGACAGGGCTTATATAAAGTACTTATATATATGCCTAACATTATTACTGCGGCTACAATAGCTATTCTATTCAAATCGCTTTTTGATTATCCTACAAGTCCTGCTCAGGATATTCTGACAACACTTGGGTTAATCGACAAACCAATCAATTTCCCTATCAGCAAATCGTTCTGTAGAGGAATTGTTGCATTCATCCAGTTTTGGATGTGGTATGGTTATACCATGCTTATACTTATATCTGGTGTTCTGGGTATCGATCCTGAGATATTCGATGCTGCCGAAGTAGATGGAGCAAATAAGACTCAGGTATTTTTCCAGATCACACTTCCTAACATAAGAACAATTATGTTATTCACACTGGTTACCTCCCTTATCGGTGGTCTGAATATGTTCGATATTCCAAAGCTTTTCATGCTTGGTGGACCGGACAACGCAACAACAACAGCCAGTGTATTCATTTACAATCAGGCTTTCAGCGGAAGCTATATGTATAATAGAGCAGCAGCTGCTTCTATGATCATGTTTATCATAATCATGTTCTTCTCATCAATTCTGTTCTTCTTACTTAGAGAGAGAGATGATGGATATGGAACAACAAGTGGTAAAAAGAGAAAAAGCTACGCTAAGAAAGGGGGTGCTGCATAATGGCAACAGCAACACCTGAAACACTCTCTTATGATAGTGTACCAAAGCAGAATAGACCTAAAGCACATCATGGAATGAAGGTTGTAATTCATGTAGTTTGTATATTCCTTAGTGTACTTAGTGTACTTCCATTCTGGGTAATGATTGTAAACTCAACTAGGTCAACAACTCAGATTCAGCAGCATGCGCTGTCTCTGATACCATCTTCCTACATGGTTAATAACTTTAAGATACTGACAGGAAAGTCTTTCAATCCTCTTGTAGGACTTGGCAACTCACTTATCATATCAGTAGGTGCGACCCTCCTAACAGTATACTTCTCATCTTTGACAGCTTATGCTATGGTAGCATATGACTGGAAGCTTAAGAAAGCATTCTTCAGTTTTATTGTCGGAGTTATGATGATACCTGCACAGGTAACAATGATAGGTTTCTATCAGATGGTTTATAAGATCGGAATGACAAATAAGTTATCAATGCTTATTCTTCCAGCCATCGCTGCTCCTTCAACGGTATTCTTCATGAGACAGTATTTGTATCCTACTTTATCTATGGAGATTGTCCAAGCTGCGAGAATTGATGGTGCAGGTGAGTTCAGAATATTTAATACGATAGTTCTCCCTATCATGAAACCAGCTATAGCTACTCAGGCAATTTTCTGCTTCGTTAGTAACTGGAACAATCTGTTCACACCACTTGTACTTCTTACAAACAAAGAGAAGTACACAATGCCTATCATGGTATCACTTCTTAGAGGTGATATTTACAAGACCGAGTTCGGTTCTGTATACATGGGACTAACCCTTACAGTTCTGCCACTTATTGTAGTATATCTGGTACTTTCTAAATATATTATTGCGGGCGTAGCCCTTGGTGGAGTTAAAGGTTAATTATACATGTGGGGTTAAAAGTATTAAAATAGCCACGGAAGCAAAACTTCCGTGGCTATTATTTTTTTTATTTATTTAAACGTTTGTATGATTTGAAGCTTTTGATGATAGTCTTAGTTTCTTATATTCGCTAGGAGAATAGTTTGTATACTTCTTAAAGGCCCTACAGAAGGATGGCAGAGTATTGAAACCAGTCTGGAATGCAATATCTGTTATAGGTTTCTCGGTCACAAGCAATTCTTCAGCGATATGTATACGCTTAAGTGTTAAATAATCGTGGAATGTATATCCAGTCTGAAGTTTAAATAACCTCATAAAATGGAACTTAGAAAATCCAGTATATTCAGCGGCCTGCTCTGTAGATATTTCTTCTGAATAATTGATATCTACATAACGGAGCAGTGAATTGATTCTGTTAATGGACTGTGATGTACTGTTAGTCTCATTTTTAACCAGATTCTCTGAATGCTTCGCGATAGCTACGAAGATCTGATACATTTTACTGTATACCGTTGTCTCCCAGAAGTTTGCGTTGGTAAAGTATACAGAGTTCATATCCATAAAGAGTTTATATACTTCACTATAAATGTCTGGACAAGTCTCTTCATTACATAGAAATGCATTGAAGAAGAGCGGCTCGATGCTCTTATAATCCCTAGAATTGAAGAAGTTATTCATTTCTATAAGATATATAAATCGAACTCCAACCTTATCGTTAATATATTCGTGAAGCATATTTGGCGGAATGAATAGAATATCGCCTTCTTTTAAGTTGTATTCGTGGTTGTTGGCGTGTATTTCGTAGTTATTCTGAATACATATAAAGGCTTCCATGGCATCGTGAGAATGCATCTCGTATCCTTCAGCCTGATTGTTGTACCATATACGAATATGTGAAGAAGAGCTGTAATTTACAAGCTCCTTCTTGTTGTGAACAACACGTCCTTCGAACTCTTTTGATGGTTGTTTCCATTTATCTGGAACATTTTCCCAAGGTTTTACGTCTCCCATATAAAAAAGCACCCTCCGAAAAATATTTCTTTAATCGTAAAATAATACATTTTTATCTCCGAGTATATGATAACTCAAAAGAGATGTTTTTTCAAATTGATTCCCCAAACTGAACTATATTATACGAATATATGTGAGTTTATACACTAGCATTTTTTTGTCATTTTTTCTTACAATTTAACGTAAATGTCTTGTTGCTTTAAAACGCTAAAATTAGTATAATAGTTTTCGTTGGGTTTTCGTGGGAATACTAGATATATTGTATCTCTAGAATATCCGACAAAGTACCTGAAAAGGAGATATAAGCCGTGATAAGTGAGGCTATGAAAGCAGTTGAAGTAGCTGAAAAAGACGCAGCTGAAAAACTTCAGTCAGCTAAAGCAAAGGCTGATGATATCCGTAAGGCTTCAATCGAAGAAGCTGAGGAGATGAAGCGTCAAGCTGAAGAAGGCTGTAAGGCTGATCATCTCGAGAAGCTCCGTAAGATGGAGTCTGATAGAGAAGCAGCTATCCAGCAGGCTAAGGTCGATGCCGAAGGCAAGGCTCAGAAAATGAAAGAGAGCATGCAGGCAAAGGAAAATGAAGCTATAGATGCTGTAATAAGTAAGATAATATAGAAAGGCGGATGTAACTTTGGCAATTGTTGATATGCGAAAGCTTTCTATATATGCTACGAAGAATCATCGTAAGGCTATATTGGAGTTTTTGCAAGAGATAGGTGCCATGGAGATAGATGCCCTCGATTCGAGCGAAGCTGGCTTTGAGATACCATTTGACAAGATGGATACTTCGAGCGAGAGAATCAGATTCCAGAAGATTGCTGATGAGATTGACTATGTCATAGATCTTCTGGCTAAGTATGATACCTCGAAGAAACCGCTTCTTAATCTTGAAAGTAAGCAGATTTCAATCAGCGAGTTTAGAGATGTCGAGAAGAATCGAAGGAAGATTTATTCGAAGGTAAAGGACGTACTTGATCTTGAAAAAGATATATTAGAGAGCAAGTCGACCATTACCAGGAAAGAGAATAAGATCGCCACACTGTCGCCATGGAGTAAACTAGATATCCCTTTAAATAGCGAAAAGACCAAGGCAACCAAGATATTTATTGGTACATTTCCAGAGTCTATCACCAAGGAACGTCTCTTTGAGATTGTTTCCGAGGGACTTGAGGAGCCAATACCTGTTACCGCAGAGATTCTGTATAACGAGAATCAGATAACAAATGTGTGCGTTGTTGCCACGAACAGGATAGCAGAAAAGGTTGAGGAAAATATGAGAGCACATGGCTACAGTAAGTTGCCATTCCTGTCTCATAGAGTTCCTGTCAAGGCTATAGAGAAAAGGCAAAATGATATCGTTGAAGAAGAAAAGAAGATAGAAGAAGCTGAGAAGAAGATTGCTACATATGCAGAATTTATTCCTCAGTTTAAGATAGCTTCGGATTACTTTAGAACGAGAAGTGAGAAGTATAGAATACTCGGTACTATTCCTCAGTCTGATAAAGTATTCTTTATACAGGGCTGGGTTGAAGCTGCTAAGGCTGAACCGATAGCAAAAGCTTTGGAAGAAAAGTTTAGTGCTGTGGTTGAGATAGAGCAGGATGATGAGAATGCTCCAATAAAGCTTAAGAATAATCATTTTTCTGAAGCTTCTGAAGGAGTGCTTGAGTCTTACGGACTTCCAACCCATGGAAGAGTAGATCCGACGACGGTTATGTCACTGTTCTATGTATTCTTCTTTGGAATGATGCTGTCGGATGCAGGTTATGGACTGGTAATGTCTATCGTCTGCGGTATAGTGCTTCTAAAGTATAAGAGAATGGATAGTGGTCTTCAAAAGATGATTCGTCTGTTCTTCTGGTGTGGTCTGTCGACTGCATTTTGGGGATTCATGTACGGAGGCTTCTTCGGAGATGCTATAGATGTTATAGCACGTACATTCTTTGATGTTCCGGAAACTACTCAGGTGCTTAAGCCTATATGGTTTGCACCTCTGGAGAATCCTATGAGACTTCTCATATACTGCATGCTCTTTGGACTTATTCACCTTTATGCAGGACTTGCAATGAAGGGTTATGAATATCTGAAGAATAAGGATGTAGTTGGATTCATCTCAGATATAATATCATGGTATATGTTCATTACTGGACTTGTAATGATGCTGGTACCTTCAAGTATCTTTGCATCAATTGCAGGTAAGCAGATAACATTTAGCCCTGCACTTGTTACTCTTTCAAAGGTGCTTACAATTGGTGGAGTTGTGATAATTCTGCTGATGTCGGGAAGAGCCAACAAGAATTGGGGTCTCAGAATTGCTCTTGGAGCATATGATATCTACGGAGTTACAGGCTGGCTGTCAGATGTTCTGTCATATTCAAGACTTCTTGCACTCGGACTTGCAACTGGAGTTATCGCAAATGTTATCAATATGATGGCAAGCATGAATGGAAAAAGTGTAGTGGGAGCTATCATATTTGTAGTTGTGTTCATACTTGGACACACCCTCAATATACTGATAAATCTACTTGGTGCGTATGTACATACAAACCGTTTGCAGTACGTTGAGTTTTTTGGAAAGTTTTATGATGGTGGCGGAAAGCCATTCACACCATTTAAAGCAATTAATAGATATGTTGAAATTAAGGAGGATTAAATTCATGTCAACAGGAGTTGTTATAGCGTTAATAGGAGCAGCACTTGCTACAATACTTGCAGGTGTAGGTTCAGCATTAGGAGTTGCAGCAGGTGGACAGGCTGCAGCAGGAGTAGTAAGTGAAGATCCAGCACAGTTCGCTAAGGTTCTTATCCTTCAGCTTCTTCCAGGTACACAGGGTATCTATGGACTTCTTGTAACATTCATCGCACTTTCACAGATCGGTCTTCTTGGTGGTAGTGTAGTAGAGCTTACAACAAAGCAGGGATGGGCTTTCTTCGTAGCTTGTCTTCCAATTGCACTTGTTGGTCTTGTATCTGCTGTATTCCAGGGTAAGACATCAGTTGCATCAATCGGTGTAGTAGCAAAGAAGCCAGATCAGTTCGGTAAGGCAATGCTTTTCCCAGCAATGGTTGAGACATACGCAATCCTTGCACTCCTTATCTCAATCCTTTCAGTTACTAATATATTGAAATAATACCAACTAAATACAGAGTGCGAGCAAGCTTGCTTGCATAGCACGATGGATTTATGTTGGTTAAAACAGCACGAATACTGTTTCGAATTGCGAGGACAGACCTCGATTATGAAATAATCGAGGATCCGAAGGATGCATTCTGCAAAAGCAGAATCAAGATTTGCAGAGCAAATCCTGCATATCTTCGAAGAAGATATGGCACAGCGAAGCGGAGCAATTCGTATTTAAATAATAAGAGTAGAAAGGAGCCCAGTATGGCTGGTATTGAAAGCATTACTAAGGAGATAAGCCTTGAAGCTGATAAAGAAGCTGCCGGAATTATCTCTGCTGCTGAAGAAGCTGCCAAGTCTCTGAAGGCTAAGACTGAGGAAGAATGTAATGTAATCAGAGCTGAATCTGATGAGAAGATAAGTCGTAAGCTTGCTTCGGAAGATAAGAAAACTCAGTCTCAATGCGAACAGGCAGAAAAGCTGATCATGCTAAATGCTAAGCAGGAGATAATAGATGGAGTTCTTAGTAAGGCTAAGGAAAAGCTTCTTCATTTGGAAACAAAGGAATATTTCGATACATTATTAAAGTTATTAGAGAAACAGTCTCAGGCAGATAAGGGAATCCTTCTTTTTAATGAAAAGGATTTAGCTAGAATGCCAGAAGATTTTGAGAAGTCAGCACAGGCTGTAGCTACAAAGAACGGTGGTATGCTTGATGTATCAAAAGAGACTGTGAATATAGACGGTGGATTTATCCTTAAGTATGGAAATATAGAAATTAATTCTTCATTTGATGCTTTGTTTGAAGAAAATGAAGAAGAACTAGTAGATATAGTAAACAAAATGCTTTGGGCATGATCTTAAATAGGAGACGAAGATATGAGAGATGCGGATTACATTTACGCAGTTGCCTGTATCCGTGCTAAAGAGAAAACACTTCTAAATGATGCTGATGTCCAGACCATGGTTGGAATGAAGAGTGAGAAAGAGGTTTTATCTTACCTTACAGAAAAGGGCTGGGGAGATGGATCATTAGATCCTGACATGGAAAAGGTTCTTTCTGAAGAGGAAGAGAAGCAGATGAAACTGCTGAAGACTCTTGGTGTAGATGAGAAGATTATAGATACACTCTTTATACAGGAAGTTTATCACAATCTTAAGGCTGCTATAAAAGAAGTCTGTACAGGTCTTGATGATAGTCAGGCCTTCTATGAACATGATAAGTATGGCAAGAAGGTACTGATGGATATCATTAGAGATAAGGATTTTGAAAAACTCCCTCAAGATATGGCAGTTGTGGCTGAAAAGGCATTAGATCTTATGTTAACCACACAAGACGGTCAGCGTCTTGATGTTATGATAGATAGAGCATGTCTTGATGCGATAGAGAAGGAAGCTGCAACAACAAAGGACAAGTTCCTTGCTGATTACGCAGAGACTAAGGTTGTCATTTCTGATATTAAGATAGCAGTTAGAGCGGCAGATACCAAGAGACCACTTAGTATGATTCAGGATGCTTTGGCACCAAATAGAAAGTTTGATGTTAAACAACTGGCTGTAGCTGCAGCAACAAATCGAGAGGCGGTATATGAATTCCTTAGCAGGGCTGGTTACAACCAGGCAGTAGAAGCACTTAAGGATTCATTTTCTGCATTTGAAAAATGGTGCGATGATTATGTAATGAGCACCCTTATGAATCAGAAGACAAATATACAGTCTAGTGGACCTATAGTTGCATTTTTCCTAGCTAAGCAAAATGAGATAAGAACAGCACGAATCATTATGACTGCAAAGGCAAATGGATTCAGTGATGATGTTATCTCGGAAAGGGTAAGGAAGATGTATGGATGATGAGAATAAGATTGCTGTAATAGGCGACTATGATAGTATCTATGGATTTGCTTCCCTGGGACTTAGTACATTTCCTGTTGAAGGACAGGAGGATGCAGTAAGAACACTTAAGAATCTTGCATCTAGTGGATATGGAATTATCTATATTACTGAGGAATTAGCTGCACTTACAGAGAAGCAGATTGAAAAATATAAGGAAGTTATGACACCTGCAATCATTCAGATACCAGGTGTGAAGGGAAATACAGGAGATGGAATCAAGGCTGTTCGTCGTTCTGTTGAACAGGCGGTCGGAAGTGATATCCTCTTCGGCGAGTAAATATTTGTTAAGGGTTTAACTCATTAACAAAATCTCTAGGCAAATGAGATGAAAGGAGAATAAAGCTCCATGGGAGTAGTAGGTAAGATTAAAAAGGTTGCCGGACCTCTGGTTATAGCTACGGGCATGCGTGATGCTGATATGTTCGACGTTGTTCGTGTTAGTAATGAGAGACTTATCGGTGAGATTATAGAGATGCACGGTGACGAGGCATCAATCCAGGTTTATGAGGAAACAGCTGGACTTGGTCCTGGTGAACCAGTTGAGTCAACAGAGGTTCCTCTATCAGTAGAACTTGGACCTGGTCTTATGGGTTCCATTTACGATGGTATACAGAGACCTCTTACAAAGATTATGGAAGTAACTGGCGGAAATCTGCTGGAGCGAGGCGTTGAGGTTCCATCACTTGATAGAGAGAAGAAATGGGATTTTGTAGCCACAGCTAAGGTTGGAGATAAGGTAGTTGCTGGTGATATCATAGGTACAGTTCAGGAAACTGAAGTTGTAACACAGCGTATCATGGTTCCATATGGAGTAGAGGGAACTATCAAGTCTATACAGATCGGTTCATTTACAGTAACTGATACAGTAGCAGTAGTTGAAACTGCAGATGGCGATAAGGATCTGATGATGATGCAGAAGTGGCCAGTACGTAAGGGACGTCCTTATGCTAAGAAGCTCCCACCTCGTCAGCCGCTTATAACAGGACAGAGAGTAGTAGATACATTTTTCCCTATAGCTAAGGGTGGTGTAGCTGCAGTTCCTGGTCCTTTCGGTTCTGGTAAGACAGTTATCCAGCATCAGCTTGCTAAGTGGGCAGATGCTGAAATCGTAGTATATATTGGATGTGGAGAGCGTGGAAATGAGATGACCGACGTTCTGAACGAGTTCCCTGAACTTAAGGATCCTCGTACAGGCGAGTCACTTATGAAGAGAACTATCCTTATAGCTAACACATCAGATATGCCTGTTGCTGCCCGTGAGGCATCTATCTATACAGGTATCACTCTTGCTGAATACTTCCGTGATATGGGTTACTCAGTAGCACTTATGGCTGATTCAACATCCCGTTGGGCAGAGGCACTTCGTGAGATGTCAGGTCGTCTTGAAGAGATGCCTGGTGAGGAAGGTTATCCTGCTTATCTTGCTTCTCGTCTTGCACAGTTCTACGAGAGAGCTGGTCACGTAGTATGTCTTGGTAGCGATGAGAGAGAGGGTGCTCTTTCAGCTATCGGAGCAGTATCACCTCCAGGTGGTGATATATCTGAGCCAGTATCACAGGCAACACTTCGTATCGTAAAGGTGTTCTGGTCCCTTGATGCACAGCTGGCATATCAGAGACATTTCCCAGCTATTAACTGGCTGAACAGTTACAGTCTCTACCTTGATGAGATAAAGGGCTGGTTCGATGAAAATGTCAACGAAGACTGGATGAAGACACGTCAGGAGCTTATGAGTCTTCTTCAGGAAGAAGCATCCCTCAACGAGATCGTTAAGATGGTAGGTATGGATGCACTTTCACCTCAGGATAGACTTAAGATGGAAGCAGCACGTTCTATTCGTGAGGACTTCCTCCATCAGAACTCATTTGACGAGATAGATACATATACCTCTATGCAGAAGCAGTTCTACATGCAGAAGCTTGTATACCTCTTCTACGAAGAGAGTGCTAAGGCACTTAAGGATGGTGCGAATATAAATGATATCGTAGCCATGAAGGTTCGTGAGGATATCGGACGTTATAAGTATACATTAGAGGAAAATATTGACGAGAGATATAAGGAAGTGCATGATGCACTTATCCGTGAGATATCAGGACTTATCGGAAAGGAGGAAGACTAATGCCTAAAGAGTATCGTACTATACAAGAAGTTGCCGGCCCACTTATGCTGGTAAAGGATGTAGAGAATGTAAAGTATGACGAGCTGGGTGAGATAGAGCTTGCAAATGGCGAAAAGCGTCGTTGTAAAGTTCTTGAGATAGATGGCAGTAATGCATTAGTTCAGCTTTTCGATAGTGCTACAGGTATCAACCTTGAGAGTAGTAAGGTAAAGTTCCTTGGACGTTCACTTGAGCTTGGTGTATCAGGAGATATGCTTGGCCGTGTCTTTGACGGACTTGGACGTACTATAGATGGTGGTCCAGAGATACTTCCAGACGCTCGTATGGATATCAACGGACTTCCTATGAACCCAGCAGCTAGAGCATATCCATCAGAGTTTATCGAGACAGGTGTATCTGCTATCGATGGACTTAATACACTGGTTAGAGGACAGAAGCTTCCTATATTCTCAGCTTCAGGACTTCCACATGCGCAGCTTGCTGCACAGATTGCCCGTCAGGCAAAGGTTAAAGGTAAAGATGAAGACTTCGCCGTTGTATTTGCTGCTATGGGTATCACATTTGAGGAGGCACATTTCTTCGAAGAGTCCTTCCGTGAGAGTGGAGCTATCGACAGAACAGTCCTCTTTATAAATCTTGCAAATGACCCTGCTGTTGAGCGTATATCAACACCTCGTATGGCCCTCACAGCTGCTGAGTATCTTGCCTTCGAAAAGGGTATGCATGTACTTGTTATCATGACAGATATTACTAACTACGCTGATGCACTTCGTGAGATATCTGCTGCACGTAAGGAAGTTCCTGGACGTCGTGGATATCCTGGTTACATGTACACTGACCTTGCTACAATGTATGAAAGAGCAGGACGTCAGCGTGGTAAGAACGGATCTATCACTATGATTCCTATCCTTACTATGCCAGAGGATGATAAGACACATCCTATCCCTGACCTTACAGGATATATCACAGAGGGACAGATTATTCTTTCTCGTGAGCTTTACAGAAAGGGTATTACACCACCTATCGATGTTCTCCCTTCACTGTCGCGTCTTAAAGATAAGGGTATCGGTGAAGGAAAGACTAGAGCAGATCATGCTGCTACTATGAATCAGCTTTTCTCAGCATATGCACGTGGTAAAGAAGCTAAGGAACTGATGGTAATCCTCGGTGAGGCTGCGCTTACAGATATCGATCTTCTCTATGCTAAGTTTGCAGAAGAGTTTGAGAAGAAGTATGTATCCCAGGGCTATCAGGCAGACCGTGATATTCAGGAAACTTTGGATATTGGATGGGAGTTACTCCGTATACTTCCACGTTCAGAACTGAAGCGAATCAACGATAAGTTCCTTGATGAGTACTATTAAAATAAAGTGTATCCACGAGTGAGCAGCATAGGGATTTCACAGTACTTCCATTCGGGGCTCACCGCGGTGTAAACATATAGAAAGAGAATAATTATGGCAACACAAACAGTAATTCCTACACGAATGGAATTAACTCGGTTAAAGAAGAAACTGAATACTGCTGTAAAGGGTCATAGACTTCTGAAGGATAAGAGAGACGAGCTGATGCGTGAGTTCCTTGAACTTGTTAAGGTTAATATGGAACTTCGTGAAAAGGTTGAGAAGGGTATTGATGCAGCTAACAAGAACTTTGTACTTGCTAAGGCTGGTATGTCTGAACAGACTCTTCGTACAGCTCTTATGGCTCCTAAGCAGGAGGTTTCTCTGGTTCAAGATAAGAAGAATGTAATGAGTGTCGATATTCCTGTCTTTGATTTTAAGACAAGAACACCTGATGAGAATGATATATACTCATACGGTTTTGCATTTACCTCTGGAGATCTGGATGGCGCCGTTGATTCACTGGCGGCTGTTTTCCCTGATATGCTTAAGCTTGCAGAGGTTGAGAAGTCTTGTCAGCTTATGGCTGCTGAGATAGAGAAGACCAGACGTAGAGTTAATGCTTTAGAGCATGTTATCATTCCTGAAACTCAGGAAAGCATTAAGTATATAACCATGAAGCTTGACGAAAATGAGAGAAGTACTCAGGTGCGTCTGATGAAGGTTAAGTCAATGATGCTTGAAGAGGCACATCATTATAAAGATAAAGAATAATCATGATATACTGATTATATTGTAATGACTAAAGTGGCATTTACATATCACGTAAATGTCACTTTTTTTGATGGCAATATATGTATATATAGGCTATAATAGAAATAAGTAGATAGGGTATTTCTTACTTATTTTCGGGGGTTACATTTGAATAATAAGGATATTACAAGCAATCGTAAAACATCCTTTTCTGAGCTTGCACTTGCGCTGGCTAATGACTATGATTCCATTTATGTCATTGATTATACTGATGACAGTTATGTGGAATATACAGCTGTGTGCGGTGAGAAGGAGCTGGTTCTTAAGTCCCAAGGAGATGACTTCTTTGAGGAGCTTAAGTCAAATTGTCGTTTATTAGTATGGCCGGCAGATCAGCCATATTTTCTTAGAGAGTTAAAAAAATCTCGAGTTCTCGAAAAACTAGAGAACGGTAAATCATTTTCCCTTAGATACAGACTTAATATAGATGGTAAACCTCAGTACTATTTCCTTAAAACAATAAGGGCTAGTAGTGAGGATATTGTAATTGGTGTTCAAAATGTAAATGAAGAGATGCAGCTTGGTCTTAAGGAGAAGGAGATTAGTAGAATCTACTCCGAGATTGCAAAGTCTCTAGCAGGTATGTTTGAAGCCATATATTATATAGATATCAATACAGGTTCTTACACGGAGTATTATTCGAGTGAGACTTTTTCGGATCTTGGAATAGATGTAAGTGGTGAAAACTTCTTTGAGAAAGTTAATAAGGATATTCAGGTTCATATATATGAAGATGATCGTGGTATGCTTATTCGAGAACTGGATAGAGACAGACTTCTTCATAATCTTGAGAGGGAAGATACGTATTCAATCATTTATCGTCAGCTTATTGATGGGAGAATACAGTATCTGAATATCTTAGCATTTAGACAAGAAAATGATGATAACCATATAGTAATCGCCGTTCGTAACATAGATGAGCAGAAGAGACAGGAAGATGATGCAGAGGTATATAGTCATATAGCTGGATCTCTTGCGAGTCGTTATGAGGTTATCTACTATATTGATATTGATACAAATAATTATACTCAGTATAGAGCTAATGACATATATGCTCAGCTTGGAACAAGTAAGACTGGAGATGACTTCTTTAGTGATATAGCAGGTGGAATAAAGAACTTTATTCATAAGGATGATGTAGAGAGAGCACTTACTATATTAGAGAAGAATCATTTACTTAGTATTCTTGCCAAGGAGGGAACGCTTACCTTCACAGGACGTATGCTCTATGGCGAGGAGTATAAGTATGTATCGATTCTTGTTGTAAGACCGAAAAATGATGAGAATCATCTGGTTATTGGTCTAACAAATATAGATGCTCAGATAAAAAGAGAAGAAGCAATTAAAGAGGAGAGTCTGATATTTGATGAAGTTGCTATAGCTATTGCTGAACAGTATGAAGTAATATATCAGGTTAATACAAAGACTAATGCATATATGGAATATAGATCAAGTGAGAGATATTCCAGACTTAAGATAGATACAAAGGGTAGAGACTTCTTTGAGGAGACTCAAAAGAATCTTAGAACTCAAGTCTTTGCTGATGATTATCCTATGATGGCTGTTGCTATGCAGAAGGATTTCTTCCTAGAAACACTTAATCAGACTGGAAAGTTTATAATAAATTATCGTCTGCTTCTTGATGGGCGCCCACAGTATGTTACGCTCTTTGCTGTGCGTCCAAAGGAGGATAATGATCATATAGTTATAGCGGTTGCAAATATAGATTCCACAAGAAGAAGAGAACTTCAGTTTGAAGATGCACTTGATGGTGCTTTAGATATGGGTAATTACGATACGCTTACAGGACTTAAAAATAGGCGTGGATTTGCTCAGAAAGAAATGATAATGGATGATGCTATAGCTAATAAGGAAAAGATATCATTTTCTATTCTTGTTGCTGATATAAATGGATTAAAGATTGTCAATGATACAGAAGGAAAAGAGGCTGGCGATGCTCTGGTTCAGAGAGTGAGCCGTATTCTATCCGAATCCTTTAAAGGATGTAAGGTATATAGAACAGGTGGAGATAAGTTCTTAGTACTTTTTGAAGGTGATACGTATAGTAGAAGGGAAGAGATGATTAGATTCTTTGATGAACTTCAAGAGTCTAATAGAGAGAAGAATCTTCCTACTGTTGCCTATGGAGTGTCTGATTATAATTCGTTGCTCGATCATATGGTTCAGGATGTATATGAGAGAGCTGATAATGCTATGAAGCATAATAAGCTGTTATATCATGACGGTGAAGAAAGAGATACTATACTTAGGCTTAAGGAATATGAAAATGATGCTAGATTTTATACCTTGTTTGAGCAATTGATTGATACGATGTCACATATGGAAAGGCCAGATATTCCAAGAATTGAGAAGCTTCTTATAGAGATATCGGCAATGCATCGTTTATCTATGGCTATAACTAGAGTCTATAAGTCAGCACTGGAAGAACAACAGAATAGTGGAGAGACACTATGTTGCTATGATACTGGTATAGAGGGTGAGGAGATTATATCCTTACGTACGGAGAATAAGGTGGGTACTATAGCAACCATGAAGGCATATATATCTCCGAATGAAAAACCTCTTAGTGATAGAGAAAAGGAACGTGTTACGCTTGTTATGCGCTCAACTCTTAACTATATAGTTAGAAACCGACTAAGAGACAGGGTAGAGGAGCTGACTTATTATGATGCAGACGGCTTCAAGAATATGAGATATATACAACGTTACTTTGCTCAGAATAAAGAGTATATGTTCGATAAAGTAGCATTTAGATATAATCTGAAACATTTCTCTTTGGTTAATAATGAACATGGCAAAGAGGTGGGTGATATAGTGATGTCACGTCATTTCCAGCAACTAGAGAGAATAATAGGCGATAAAGGTGGTCTTTGCAGACTAGGTGGTGATAACTTTGCTGGTATATGTGCAAAGGGTCAGATAAGTCAGATTCTTTCTTATCTAACTGAGACTAAAGTAGAATATGATGAGAAGTCTAATAAGGTAGTTAGTATATCAACTACTGTTGGAGTATATAAGATTCCATATGATGGAGAAGTAAAATTGGTAGGCGATATTATGGAAAAGGTTAATATAGCTTACCACGCTGCTCAAACTGGTGGAAAAGATAGCATAGTATTCTATACTGGTAAGCTCATAGAAGATAGAGAGAGTGCGATGAAGGTTCAGCAGTTATTCCCAGAAGCACTTAGAAATGAAGAGTTCAGAGTATATTATCAGCCTAAGGTGGATATAAGAACTGGTGAGCTTATTGGAGCGGAGGCGCTTTGTCGATGGTTCCATAATGATGAGATGATAAGTCCTGGTGCTTTTATACCAGTGCTAGAGGAGACGAATGATATATGTAAGCTAGATTTCTATATGCTAGACCATGCATGTAAAGATATAAATAGATGGATCGATGAAGGAAGAAAGAGCATTAGAGTATCAGTAAATCTTTCTCGAAAACATTTATCAAATCCGAGTTTAGTGGATAATCTGCTTAAGATTATTGATAAGCATAATGTTCCACATAGCTGTATCGAGATTGAGCTTACGGAGACAAATGCTGAGGTAGGATTTGGTGAACTTAAGAGAGTAGTTACAGGACTTCAGAATGTTGGAATCTTTACTTCAGTAGATGATTTTGGAGTAGGTTATTCCTCTCTGAATCTTATCAGAGAGTTACCTTGGAATGTTATCAAGGTAGATAAGAGTTTCCTGCCGGAGGGCGATGAGGAAATGGATGACGTATCCAAGATAATGTTTAAACATGTAATTCAGATGACCACTGAGATGGGAATTGAGTGTATAGTAGAAGGTGTCGAAACAGAAAAACAGCTTGCTATTCTTCGTGAAAACAACTGCATATATGCTCAGGGTTTCTACTATGACAGACCTCTTCCTAAGGAAGAGTTTGAAGACAGGTTGATTAAAGGTGTTTATGGAAAGTAAGGAGGTATAAGTATGGCAGCTATGATTAAATGTCCTAAATGTGGTTCTACAAGAATCGAGCCTGTAAAGGAAGCTGGTGGTATTGCTGGCAAGATGGGAATAAAGGTTTATCTTTGCCTTAACTGTGGCAAGGAGTCAAAAATAAAGGACAAGAGATAGTTTTGATGACAAGATGGATTAATATATGTTATATTTACTATGTAAGGTTAATTAATATTCGGGGGTAAGATTTATAGAATATAAGCGTAAAAATAAGTCGAGGAGGTTCGTGTGTTACTAATGGGAGAAAGACTTTATATTAATGATGACTGGAAGTTTTCCCCAGATTTTTCTGAGGAAATGCTTAAGGCGGATTTTTCTGATAATGATATGGCTTTAGTTCGTTTGCCGCATACGGTAAAGGAGCTGCCATATCATTATTTTGATGAAAAGGATTATCAGATGGTGAGTGGTTATAGGCGTATCCTAAATGCTCCGAAGGAGTGGGAGGGTAAGGCTGTAATACTCACCTTTGAAGGTGTTGCACATATGGCGTCGGTATATGTGAATGGGATTCTTGTCCTTGAACATGCATCGGGATATACAGCATTTTCGGCTGATATTGCGCCTAACCTTAAGTTTGGTGAGGAAAATGTTATAACTGTTCGCTGCGATTCGAGAGAGAGCCTCAATGTACCTCCATTTGGCTTCGTTATAGACTATATGACCTATGGTGGAATCTACCGTGATGTCTATATTGAGGTTAAGGAAAAGCAACATATAGAGGACGTATTTATCACAACCAAGCTGGCTGAAAAGTATGAGGCGAATGGGCTCGAGAGAGTCAGGGCATCTCAGATAACCTCGCAGATTAAAATCAGTGGTTCTTCGGCGGGACTAGCCATTAGACAGTTTATACGTCCATGCAAATGTAGTTTACATAACATAGAAGAGTTTTCTTCTGACAATGCTCCGTATAGAGAGATATTAATGCAGGAACTGGGAAATGATGAATCTATAATCTATGATCTTCCTGCGAGAACTGGCGATGTAGCACTGTGGGATATTAATTATCCCGTAAGATATGAGGTTAAGACGGAACTTATTAAGCTTCCGGACAGTGCTGAGAAGGCAGCTGGGAAGGAAGTAACAGTTCTAGATGAGAAGATTGTAAAGATTGGATTTAGAAGAGCTCAGTTTAAGGTAAGTGGATTTTTCCTGAATGGTAGAAAGGTTAAGATAAGAGGTCTTAATCGTCATCAGAGTTATCCATATGTTGGATACGCTATGCCACGCTCCATGCAGGAAAATGATGCAAAGATAATGAAGTTTGAACTAGGACTAAATGCAGTTCGAACATCTCATTATCCTCAGTCACAGTATTTTATAGATATGTGTGATGAACTGGGACTTCTAGTTTTTACAGAGTTCCCAGGTTGGCAGCATATAGGTGATGCTGCATGGAAGGACCAGGCAGTGATCAATCTAAGAGAAATGGTAACTCAGTACAGAAATCATCCATCTATCGTTCTTTGGGGTGTTCGTATAAATGAGTCTGTTGATGATGACGAGTTCTATACCAGAACAAATGAGCTCTGCAGAGAGCTTGACCCAAGTCGTCAGACAGGCGGTGTTCGTTGTTATAAGAAAGGCAGCATGCTAGAGGATGTATATACCTATAATGACTTCTCACATACTGGCGATAATAGGGGTGTTGATAAGAAGGCTGACGTTACGTCAAATGTAGATAAGCCTTATCTTGTATCTGAATATAACGGACATATGTATCCGACAAAATCTTTTGACTGGGAAGAACATCGTATGGAGCATATGCTTCGTCATGCAAATGTTATAGATGAGGTTGCAAATCAATCGGATATAGCTGGTTCATTTGGCTGGTGTTTGTTTGATTATAATACACATAAGGATTTTGGAAGCGGTGACAGAATCTGTTATCACGGAGTTATGGATATGTTCCGAAATCCGAAGCTTGCGTCTTATGTATATAGCATTCAGCATGAGGAGACGCCTGTTCTTGAGGTGAGTTCCACAATGGATATAGGAGAGCATCCTGGCAGCAATCGCGGCGAGGTCTATATTCTCACAAATGCTGATAGTGTAAAAATGTATAAGAACGGAAGATTCATTAAGGAGTATACTCAGGCAGATTCATCTTATAAGAATCTTCTGCATGGACCGATTAAGGTTGATGATTATATAGGAGATGCCATATTGGAAGGTGAGCCAGGCATGTCGGCAAAGCAGGCAGAGGATTTAAAGGTTCTTCTAAATGAGGTTGCCCGGGTTGGACTCTACGGTATGTCCAAGAAAATGATGGCTAAGGCAGGATACGTAAGTGTGAAGTACCGTATGTCACTTACAGATGCAGTAGCATACTTCAACAAGTATGTCGGAGATTGGGGAAGTGAGTCGACAACTTATAAGTTTGAAGCTTATAAGGACGGCGAGATAGTGAAGGAACTTACCATAGCTCCGATGACAAGCAGGAAGCTTTCTGTAAGAGTAGATCATACTGATCTTAGAGAAGATACATCCTATGATGTTGCAGCTGTTCGTATTCTAGATAAGGATGAATATGGAAATGTACTTCCATTTGCCAATGATCCAATATGTCTATCAACAGTTGGACCAATAGAGATAATTGGACCAAGTATATTGTCCTTACAAGGAGGAATGGGGGGGACCTATGTAAAGACGATCGGAAAGACCGGTGAAGCAAAGCTGATTATCACACCACAGTACGGAGAATCAACTACTATCGACTTCACAATTAGTTAACATAATAATGAGTCACCTTGCACGTCCGACGTAACTGGTGACTCAAAAATGAGTCAGCAGTTACGTCGGACGTGCAAAGTGACTCATTTTCCAGGGGGAGAATAAGGAGAATTATATGGAGCTACGATTAAAGGAGAAGGTGTCCTATGGCCTTGGTGCTATAGGCAAAGACATGGTTTACATGCTCTCAGCTAGCTACGTATTGTATTACTTCCAGGATGTATTAGGGGTAAATGCAATCGCTATGGGCGTCATACTTATGATTGCGAGGGTATTTGATGCATTTAATGATCCTATTATGGGAATTATTGTTGCAAAGACGAAGACGAAGTGGGGCAAGTTCCGCCCTTGGTTAATGATAGGAACTATCACAAATGCAGTGATTCTGTTCCTTATGTTTGCTTGTCCACCAAGCCTCGATGCTAAGGGACTGGTTGCTTATGCGGCAGTTACGTATATCCTCTGGGGAGTGACCTATACCATGATGGATATTCCGTACTGGTCAATGATTCCAGCATTTACGAAGTCCGGAAAGGAACGTGAGGGACTTACGACACTGGCTCGTTCCTGCGCAGGCGTTGGATCGGCACTTGTTACTATCTTTACTGTTATGATAGTAAATGCTATCGGTAAAGCGATAGCTGGTGCAGATGCCACAGCAAAGCAGGTGGAGATAGCAGGTTTCAAGTGGTTTGCACTTATAGTTGCAGTACTTTTTGTCATATTTATCACGATAACCTGCATAAATATAAAGGAACAGGCTACGGTTGATATGGATTCACCTTCAGTTGGTCAGATGTTTAAAGCGCTTATCACCAACGATCAGGCTATGACCATAGTAATCGCAATAGTTCTTATCAATACATCGATATATATTACCTCGAATCTAGTAATATATTTCTTTAAATATGATTTTGGCGGAGAAGCTTGGAAGAGCAGCTTCACAACATTCAATATGTTCGGTGGTGCCATACAGATTATATCTATGATGGTTTTCTATCCGCTGCTTAGAAGATTCGCAAGCAACGTAAAGATATTCTATATCTGCCTCGCCAGCGCGATTATCGGATACGGAGTTCTCTTTGCCATAGCATTTATCAATATGTCAAATGTATTTATACTCTTCATACCAGGATTCTTTATATTTGCTGCAAATGGAGTGCTTCAGGTTCTAACAACGGTATTCCTTGCAAATACGGTTGACTATGGTGATCTAAAGAATCATCGAAGAGATGAATCAGTAATATTCTCGATGCAGACCTTTGTTGTAAAGCTTGCATCAGGTATTGCAGCTCTTATCGCAGCTATCTGTCTTTCACTTAATAACCTGAAGGCAGAGTCGAGTGATGAGGCAGAGCAGGCCTTTGACTTCGCTAAGAATGTTGCTACAAGTTCAAAGCTGGGACTTCGAATGACTATGACGATAATTCCAATTATTGGTCTTTTTATAGCAATTGTAATATTTAAGAAGAAGTTTATTCTTACTGAAGAGAAGATGAATGAGATTACAGATGAGTTAAAGGCTCGAGGATAGATACTATACTAAAAGTCTGTTAGAGGAATAGCTTATGATAGTAGATGGCAGAAGCTACTTTGTACTGAATACTGATAAGACGTCATATGTGCTTAGAGTTATGGATTCAGGCCACTTGGAACATCTATACTACGGCAAAAAGATTAGAGTCGTAGATAGTCTGGATGGTCTGATAGAGAGACAGGAGTTTATAGTGGGCAACAATAATGCTTATAGCCCTGATTATCCTGCGCTTACTCTGAATAATGTATGTCTTGAAGCATCATTTGAAGGAAAGGGAGATAACCGCGAGGCTTTTCTGGTTATCGAGCATTCAGATGGAAGCAGGACTTCTGACTTTATATTCGAGTCATATGTTATCGATTCTGAGAAGCAGGAACTTGACTGTATGCCATCTGCGTATGGACTTGATGCGAATAAACAGAAGAGTGATTTGGAGGAATCGACAGGTAATCACCTTCAGATAGTTCTGTACGATAAGTATAATGCCCTCAGACTATACCTCGATTACTATGTATTCGAAGATACGGATGTTATAACTAGGACGGCCAGACTGCAGAACTTTAGTGAGACTCCAGTTACTATAAGACAAATGATGTCTGCCCAGATAGATATGCAGGGAACAGGATATATTATGTCAACCTTTAACGGGGCGTGGGCTAGAGAAATGTCACGTAAGGACACGACGCTGGTGGCAGGAAAACATATTAATTCCAGCTATACTGGAACGAGTTCGAGTAGTGCGAATCCGTTCTTTATGATATCTATGCCATCAACCACAGAAGATAGTGGAGCGGTATATGGCTTCAATCTTATATATAGCGGCAATCATGCCGAGATTGCTGAAGTAAATGAGTTCGGAAAGACAAGAATCCTATGGGGAATAAATCCTAGAGGCTTTGGATGGATTTTAGATCCAGGGGAGAACTTTGAGACTCCAGAGGCGGTTATGACATTTTCCAATAATGGTTTTAATGGAATGAGTATTAGTTTACATAACTTCATTCGTAACCATGTATTAAGAGGAGAGTGGGCGAAGAAGGAGAGACCGATTCTTCTTAATAGCTGGGAAGCTGCGTACTTTGATATAAATGAGAAGAAACTTCTTAAGCTTGCAAAAGCAGGGCGTGATGTTGGTATAGAGCTCTTCGTAATGGATGATGGCTGGTTTGGTGAGAGAAGTGATGACACACGTTCTCTTGGAGACTGGACAGCGAATAGGAAGAAACTCCCGGGTGGTATAAAAGGTCTATGTGATAAGGTGAATAGGCTTGGAATGTCATTTGGAATATGGGTTGAGCCTGAGATGGTAAATGTAGATTCTAATCTCTATAGGGCTCATCCGGAGTGGGCTATACAGATACCTGATAGACCTCACAGTGAAGGCCGAAATCAGAGGATCCTGGATTTATCACGACCTGAAGTTCAGGAATATATCATAGACTCTATGACGAAGGTTTTTGAGTCGGCAAATATTGAGTATGTTAAGTGGGATATGAACCGTACGATTACGGATGTGTATTCAGCTTATCTTGCAAATGATAGTAGTGATCAGCTACTAACTAAGAACCGACAAGGAGAAGTTCTTCATAGATATGTTCTGGGATTATATCGTTGTATGAAGATTCTCACTGAAAGATTTCCTCATATACTTTTTGAAGGGTGTGCATCAGGCGGTAACAGGTTTGATCTTGGAATACTTAGTTACTTCCCGCAGATTTGGGGCAGTGACGATACAGATGCTATCGTAAGAGCAAGTATTCAGACAGGTTATAGCTACGGATATCCTCAGTGCTGCTGGGGCGCGCATGTGTCTGGAGTTCCTAATCATCAGACACTTCGTGTTACACCTCTTGAGACAAGATTTGCTGTTGCTTCATTTGGAAGTCTGGGATATGAATGTAATCTCACTGATATGAGTAAAGAAGAACTGGATGCTATAAGGGAAGAGATTCAGCAGTATAAGAGCTTTCGAAAGGTGTTCCAATATGGCCAGCTATATAGGGGAAGAACTTTCTATACAGATGATAATATAACCGAGTGGACAGTTGTTTCACCAGATAAGAAGAAAGCTGTAGGAATGATTCTTCAGAGAGAGGCTGTTCCGAATATGCCGTATCAGTATTTTAGGGCAACAGGACTAGATGATGATACATATTATCATTTCTATAATAGAGAGATTAAGGTAAATATTAAAGAGTTTGGCGACCTGGTAAATACAGTATCACCGATACATATAAAGCCGGGGTCAGCTATGCAGAACTTAGTAGCGAAGTACTACAAACTAGATGGTGATGCAGATTCACTTAAGATGTTTGGTTGTGCTATAATGAATGCGGGAGTTAAGCTCATGCCTGCTTATGGTGGAACAGGTTTTAATGAGAAAACAAGAGTATTCTCGGACTATAAGGCACGTCTATACTTTATGGAGGCTGAGAATATATAGTAACCCTTAAGTTTGTGACACATAAAAAAGGAAATATAGATGAGTATTAAAAATGTTGCAGCAGTTGTTTCTGGAATGGATGAAGAGTATCCATATCAGATAATTCTTGGAATAAATGAATATGCCCGACAACATAATATAAATGTATCTTATTTTGCTGCATTTGGTGGAATTATAGAAAGCGAAGAGTTTGATACAGGAGAGTTCAGTATATATAATCTTCCTGATTTTTCACAGTTTGATGGAACTCTGCTGCTTACAAATACATTTGCAAATCCACGTATCAGAAATAAGATAGTTGATAGAGTCCGAGAATCTGGGATTCCATCGGTTGTATTTGAATGCAAGGATTATGAAGATTTCTATGATGTCAGCATCAATAACTATTCAGTAATGAAGAAGCTGGTAGAACATCTGATAGAAGAGCATGGGGCAAAGGTCTTTAACTTTATCTCTGGTCCTATAGCTAATCCTGAAGCCAACGAGAGATATAGAGCTTTCAGAGATGCATTAGCTGAGCATGGAATAGAATTCGATGAAGAAAACAGATTCTTTAGAGGCTGCTTTAGAAGTTACGATGGAATAAAGGCATTTGAAGACTTTGAAAGGTCTGGCATGTCACTGCCAGATGTCTTTGTATGTGCAAATGACAGTATGGCTCTTACAGCTATGAACCGCCTTCAGAAAATGGGTTATAAGATTCCTGAAGACGTTATGATAACAGGTTTTGATAATACATTTAATGCACAGAATTCTTATCCAGTCCTTACTACAGTAAAGAGACCGCTATTTTATTCAGGTACTAAGGCCTGTGAGATTCTATATTCATTAATGAATGGAGAGAGCCAGCCGAAGAGCACATATCTTGAAGCAGAACCTGTCTTTACGGAAAGTTGTGGTTGTACAGATAATGTGATTGAAAACATACTTGAGTTTAAGAGAAATACATATGCAAGAATAGAACGAACTTATACAAATGTTCATATGCTTAATAGACTTATAGCGGGTCTTGCTATGTCGGAGAATATAGAAGAGTGCACTGCAGCGATAGAGCAGATGCTAGATACTATAGGGTGCGAAGATTTCAGCCTATGTCTTGTTGATCATTGGAATGATACATATAATACAGCGTCTATTGAAGAAAATGATGATTATCCACCAGTAATGACAGCTCCATTTATATGGAATGATGGAAATAGAAGTTCTGTTAAGAAGTTCCCAAGTAGTCAGCTGTTTCCTGTACCTCTTGCTACAGGTGGAAATATCAGTTACTTCCTTCCGCTTCATTTCAATCAGAGAGTGCTAGGATATTATATTATCAAAAATGATGATTTTCCTATAACAAGCTTGCTATGTCATACTATGACCATGAGTATTGGAAATGCACTTGAAGGAATATCGAAGCTGAATGTACTGGATCCTCTCTGCAAGATATATAACAGAAAAGGCTTTGAGAAGAATGCCAGTTATGTATTTAAAGACGCCATAAAACTTAAAAAGCTTGTAACCATATGCTTTGTTGATCTTGATGGTCTTAAGAAGATAAATGATACATATGGTCATGCAGAAGGCGACTATGCTATAAAGAGTGTTGCGGATGCTATAAGTGCATCGTGTGGCAAAAGAGATATATGTGGCCGATTTGGCGGAGATGAGTTCGTTGTTCTAGGAATAGGAGACTCATTTGGAGAAAAGCTTGGAAAGAAGATTGCCGGAAGGCTTGAACGTCTAAATCAAAAAAAGGATAAACCATATGAAATCGCTGCAAGTATAGGATGTGTATCAGAGATTCCAGAAGATGAAGAAGAGTTCTTTGATATGATTCAAAGAGCCGATGAAAAAATGTATCAAAACAAAAAAATGAAGAAAAGATAATGTTACTCATTTGACATTAAATGCAATCTGATGTATCTTTTGTATTATATCAAGCAATACAAAAATTAAGGGGATTGCATTATGGTAATAAAGATAGATGAATATTCAGATGTGCCTATCTATATGCAGATACGAAACCAGATAGTGATCGGAATCTCGAGTGGCGAACTGGCGCCAGGAGAGCAGCTTCCGACAGTTAGGGCACTTGCTCTTGAAATGGGTATTAATACCATGACTGTGAGTAAGGTGTATCAGTTGCTTAAGTCTGAGGGGTATATATTAACTGACAGGAAAAATGGTGCCCGTGTGAGAGAGAGTATCAGTAAGTCAGGTGTGCTTAGTGAAGAAAATAAGACTGAGCTTAAGCGAATTGTATCGGAGGCAAGACTTTCGGGAGTATCGAAGAAGGATATACTGAAACTTGTTGATGAGTACTACTGATTTTAGAAAGGCATAAGATATGGGTATAATGTTTAATATTATAATGCTGGTGATAATGGTGCCAAGCATTTTATTCATTTATCTTTATGAGTATCCAGCTAAGTGGAGAGATAAGAAATATATATTTGGAGTACTAAATCGCGCTGAGTTTAAGGAAGAGAAGGCGGCTGAAAGAGTAGATGATATAGCATCTACCTGCAGGAAATATGCAAAATGGCTGCTTATTATCTCTCTTATTCTTATGGTGCTTTTTTGTTTTATTCCTGACTTTTCTATCAGACTTATAGCATGGTCATTTTTTGTCTTTGTTGATCTGGTACTGATGTTAGTCCCATTTACAAAGGGCAATAGTGAGATGAAGAGTCTAAAACGTGAACTCGGAATTGCTTCGAAAAAAGGAGTGGTATATACAGACCTGAAAGGTGCTGGAGCCATTCATGCTCTTAAAAAATCAAGAATCATAGTGCCTAGTATTATTGCTACAGTATTCTTCTTAGTAGCTCTTCTTGAGCGTATAGGAGTAGTGAAGCTAGTTGGATTACTTCCTGGACAGCATACATACCAGGCTATGCTCATGACAGGAATGACTGGAGCACTGCTCTTTATTAGTCTTATGCTTATCCCTATTGCATTTATGATGGATGGAATCAGAAATGAAGTCATATCTGAGGA
Source organism: uncultured Lachnospiraceae bacterium (assembly GCA_902760415.1). GTDB lineage: Bacteria > Bacillota > Clostridia > Lachnospirales > Lachnospiraceae > Eubacterium_Q. Next base: position 32,566 of record CACWGK010000002.1, on the reverse strand, counting down.
TAGTGACATTAATGCTAACTATAATAGAGCCAAAAAGAAAAATATGGCTGACTTCATAGTCTTGTTCACATGGATTAATACTGCCATTATACTCATTATGATGATAATGATGAGTATATGGGATTATCAGATTTTGTATCTTGCAGTGTATGCGGTATATATGTTTGCTATTATGATAGGAATATATATTTATGCCAAGAGACAGAAACAGATAGAGAAGAGGTATAAGAAGGAAACCTCAGTTGAGATAGATGATGATGATAACTGGATACTTGGACAGATATATTATAATCCAGATGATAAGCGGCTGAATATTACTAAGAGGGTAGGTGTCGGATCTACTGTAAATATGGCGCACCCGATTGGTAAATTTATAGGTGCCTTCTCAATACTTCTAGTGATATTTACATTTGTCATGCTTGCATATATTGGAGTGCTTAGTCAGACACCGATGGTAGTTCGAGTTGAAGATGGAAATGTCATATGTCATCAGATGAAGGATGACTACGCTATTTCTATAAGTGATATAGAGGATATATCTTTAGGTTCTGACTCAAGTAGTCTTAAGCTTCGCAAGGAGAGTGGATATGATATGGAGCCGAAGTATAAAGGAAAATATTCGATAGATGATGAAAGTGGTTGTATATCATTTCTTGATTTAGATACAAAAGCTTATATAGTTATCAGAGCTGATGGAAAGAAATATTATATAAATGCACCGAGTGACGAAGAAACTCAGAAAGTTTATAATGAAGTGGTAGAACATATATCTGAATAACAAACCTCCAAAGGCCGTGTACTATGTGATTGATACACGGCCTTTTTTATTTGATTTACCCTGGTTTCGATTTTTCTTGACAAGACGATAAAAACCGTGTATTGTTTGTATTACAAAAGATAATACAAACAATACACGGTTTTGAGGTAAAAGATATGTTAGTTATAAAGAACTTAGATAAGATTTATAAAGGAACAGATAAGGGAATAAGGGATATATCCATAAATGTCGAAGCTGGTGATATTTACGCATTTATCGGACATAATGGAGCTGGTAAGACAACACTTCTCAAGGCTATTACTGGAATACACGAGTTTGATAAGGGCGAAGTCGTAATTGATGGAATAAATATCAAGGATAATCCCATGGAGGTTAAGAGGAGGATAGCATATATCCCTGATAATCCTGATATATATGAATTTATGACTGGTATTCAGTATCTTCAGTTTGTTGCAGATATCTACAATGTATCTGCCACAGAGCGTGAGCAGAAGATTACAGAATATGCAGATAAGTTTGAGATTACCGGTTCTCTTGGTGATCTGATATCGTCATATTCTCATGGTATGAAGCAGAAGCTGGTTATAATATCGGCACTTCTTCATAGCCCGAAACTCCTAATAATGGATGAACCCTTTGTAGGACTTGATCCTAAAGCAGCTTTTATCCTGAAGGAGATAATGAGAGAGATGACAGAGCAGGGAAGTGCGATATTCTTCTCAACACATGTACTTGAAGTTGCTGAGAAGCTCTGTAACAAGGTGGCAATCATAAAGAGCGGAAAACTTCTGACAAGCGGAATGATGAATGAAGTTGTTAAGGATGGAGAGTCCTTGGAAGAACTCTTTATGGAGAGTGTTTAGTAATTAATTATGATAGTGACTTGGAAAGATTTGGAGGCTGAATAATGAATATTCGTACTCTTATAAAAATGGAATTAATTAATTTTCTTGGAATAAATGAACTGCGTCATGTGAAGGATCCTGCAGTAAAGAAGCAGAAGGGCTTTCTCTTTGGAGTTCTCTTGGTTCTGTACTTATTTCTTGCAGGATATGTAGTTATGCAGAGCATTCTTCTTGGGAAGATTGGAGCTACTAAGTATATTCCAGTTTTATACTTTGCTCTCGCTGGAATGATTAACCTGGCTGTTGGAATCTATAGAGCAAAGGCTGCTATCTACAGGGAAAGTGATCTGGAAATGGTATCAGCACTTCCGATTGATGGAAAGAGCATAGTAGCATCAAGAGTTTTCAGAATGTATTTTGATAATCTGATCGTTGGACTTGCTGTAATCATCCCTTCTATGATTGTTTATGGTATCAAGACAGGATGCGGAGTTATGTTTTATATCTCTATTCTTCCTGTATGCATAGTAAGTCCTATACTTCCAACAGCTATAGCAGCATGGGTTGGAATTATTTTTGCAGCAATTATAGCAAGGAACCGTCATAAGGTTCTAACCGAGGTAATACTTGTGCTTGTAGTTGTTATAGGTTCATTTGCAGTAAGCGGTATTATCTCATCTAAGGCAGGAGTTGGAACGGTAAGTAGTCTTGCAGAGAGAAAAGAATTAAATGAAGAGATAAATGCTGAGCTTTCACGTATGATCAGTGAGAAGATGGTTAGTTTTGAGAATGCATTTCTTCCTGTAAAGATAGTGGGAGAAATGCTGACAAATACTGACTTTGCTGAGCTTGCAGTATATGCACTCATTTCTCTAGCAGTAATAATACTGACGAGTTTGATAATTGGAAAATATTTCTTCGGTATTTCTCGCAGACTTTTTGTTACAGAGGCACATAGAGATTACAGCATCTCAGAGCTTAAGAAAGAATCTGTGATGAAGGCTCTGATCAAGAAAGAGGCATCAAGATATTTTTCATCAGGAATATATGTATCTAATACGATAGTTGGTCCGGTTATGGCAGTAGTATTTGCTGTGGCTTTAGGCTTCGTAGATATAGATAAGATCATGAAGAGTGCAGGAGAACTTCCGATAGATATGAAGTTTGAAAATGCTATTCCTTATATGCTCGCCCTGGTTTTCTGCGTGATGACACTTACAGCATCAAGTGTATCCATGGAAGGAAAGAACTGGTGGATAGTAAGAACCATGCCGCTTAGTACGAAGGATATTCTTGGGGCAAAGATACTTTTCAATCTGATTTTTGTGGCACCGTTCTATGCACTTATGGAGATAATACTTCTCTTTACTGTAAATGCTGGGCCACTTGAGAGGCTTTGGTTGATATTAGTACCGGGACTTGCAATTCTTTACTCAGTACTTCTTGGAATGATGTGTAATCTGAAGTTCCCTAAGTTTAACTGGGAAAATGAAACAGAAGTAGTTAAGCAGGGTGCGGCTACAGGACTCAGCATGCTTGGAGTACTTCCACTTATTCTTTTTGCAGGTGGTGCAGTAGTAATGACAGGGTCGGCTCATCATTTACTTAGCGTTGGTTATATAGTAGTTATGAGTACTATCTGCTGGGTATTTTATAGCAAGATAAGCAGATTTGATATTCAGAAATTTGGTTGACATAATGTATTAGGTACCTAGAAAGGAAACTAAAATGAACGATAAAATGGATAAGAAAAAAATTATAAAGTTTGTTGTTATTACATATATAATTGCATGGGCAATTGAGATACCCGTATCTATATATTATGTGAAGAATCCGGGGAAGGCTGGAAATAGTGTTTTTAGAATCGGAATGGTTATAGCTATGTATGTGCCTCTTTTGATTGCATTCATCTTGAATAAGACGCTTAAAGGTATGGGATGGAAACCGAGATTAAAGGGCAATGTCAGATGGATTTTCTGGGCTATACTTGTTCCGGCAGTAGTTGTAATACTTGGAGCAGTGCTGTTTTATGTTCTTTATCCGGATCTTTTTGATTCTACTGCTTCATCATATCTAAGAAAACAGAGTGAGGATTTGGGAGTAGATATGATAGGGCAGCTTGAGTCTCAGGGTATTACTCCTAGATTATATGCCGGAATTATATTGATTGCGTCTGTAACATATGCCGGATTTATAAATATGTTCGTTGCAGTTGGGGAGGAAGCCGGCTGGAGAGGTTTTCTTTATACGGAACTTAGAAAAGGATTTGGAAGAGTATCAACCTGGATTATAGGTGGAGTTATCTGGGCGGCATTTCATTTCCCTATAATGCTAATTGGCGGATATGAATATGGCACTAATTATCTTGGTACTCCTGTACTTGGACTTATAGTTTTCTCGATTAATTGTATAGTGAATGGAATGCTACATGAGATTATTTATGATAAAACAAAATGTATATGGTTCCCAGCACTTTTGCATGGGGTATTTAATGCAGTGGCTAATGTACCGCTCAGTTTTTGGAATATGAATGCTGAAGAAAAAGCAAGTAAGCTGATGATTCTAGGACCTGCTGCAAATGGCATACTAGGAATGATTCCAATGGTAATCTTTGCTGTGATTATGGCTGTGATGGTGATGAGAGGAGAAAAAGGAAAGACCTACAATGGATAGACTAATCTATCAAAAGCACTTACAAATGCAACTCTGAGATAAGGTCTTCAGATACCTGAATAGTTTAAAAAATTAGTTAAGAATTTGATAAGAATTTAATAAATCTTCGATAAAGAAGATAAAAAAGAAACCATATATACTACAACCATAAGATGACAATCTGGGAATGCATGGATTGTCATAATGAATTGTAGAATATATGGTTTCTTTATTTAAGGAGTAAAGCAATGAATATTTTAAGAACAGAAAAGCTTTGTAAATCATTTTCCAATGGAGGCGTGCAGCAACACGTTATTAAGAACTTAGATCTGGAAATAAGAGAAGGTGACTTCACAATCATCATGGGTTCGTCAGGATCTGGTAAGTCTACACTTCTCTATGCCTTGTCTGGAATGGATAAACCGAATATGGGAAAGGTATTCTTCGGAGACACGGAGATTCAGGACTACTCAAATGATGAGCTTGCGGTATTTAGAAGAGGCAACTGTGGTTTCGTCTTCCAGAGTGTATATCTCCTGGAGAATCAGACAGTTCTGGATAATGTACTTACAGGTGCGCTGATAGTACAAAAGAATTCACCTGAACTTGTTCAGAAAGCTAAGGACCTGCTTAAGAAGGTGGGGCTATCAGAAGAAGACTGGAAGAAATATCCAAATCAGTTGTCCGGTGGAGAAGCACAGAGAGTTGGAATCGTAAGAGCCATAATAAATGATCCGAAGATACTCTTCGCAGATGAGCCAACAGGACAGCTTAACTCAGCATCATCAAAAGATGTTCTGGACATTTTCTCAGAAGTACATAAGAATGGACAGTCAATCGTCATGGTAACCCACGACCTTAAGACAGCCCTTCGCGGCACAAGAGTCCTCTACCTTCGAGACGGTGGAGTAGTAGGCGACTACGAAATGCCAGCCTACGGCGAGGACGATGTAAAAGAACGTAGAGCTAAGCTGTCAGAGTTTCTGGAGAGGATGGGATGGTAAAAAATGAAAATACTACGATTATCTTTATTTAATATAAAAAAGCACAAGAAGGAATCCTTCGTCATAATCTTCCTTATTATGATCAGCATGGCCCTTCTTGGAATCGGTATCATTAACATAGAAAAAGCCGACAGGATGTTTGATGAAATGTTCGAGAAGACAGGAAGCTACGACTATATGATTATGTTTCCCGGAAATAGCTATAAGAATGAGTATGGTGAAATAGTCGAGGATGACGAACGTGTTACTGAGACCTTCGTCTTTGACTCACTTCAGTTTGATACTTCAACATCAGTTTCCTATAGGAAGGATGATGGTTCTTCAGCACAGTTTCAGGCCATGTTTGTAGATGAAGGTGATGAAAGCAAACTGGAACAATTCGAGAAGAAAACATCTCTTTCTGATGAAAAACTTGAAAGCTTTGAACATCCTATATGGGTGCCATATTATCTGAAATATGCTTTGGATTTTTCTGAAGGCGATGAACTGATGCTGGTAATCGGTGGTAAGGATTATCCATTTCAGATAGCTGGATTTTATGAGTCAGGACTTTCGGCAGGTTATAGTAATGGAATCAAATGTGTCCTTACTGAGGAAGACTACGATATGATGAGCGCGGTAGTTCCGGAACATAAGATGCTTGCTTTCAATACAAAGGATGGAACTATCACTAGCTACGATGAAAAAGAAAAACTTATTAATGACTTTCAGAAGAAATTTGAAGATGTATCCGGGGAATCTTTATTCTTATTTTGTTATGATTACTATACTGAAAAACTCGCGTCAACATCTGTTATAGATATAATAATGGCGATAATAGCATTTGTATCTTTAGTTACTGCTGTTTCGTGTATCTTTATGATAAGGCATAAAATTACAAATGATATTGAAGATCAGATGGAATCAATTGGTGTCCTTGAAGCCTTAGGATATAGATCAAGAGAGATATCGGGAGCATACATTTATGAATATCTGCTAATTGGTATGATAGGTGTGATAATAGGAGGAGTGTTGATACTGTCGACCGATCCGCTTATGACAAGACTATTGCAGGTATTTACAGGTCATAACTTTGTTGTAACAGGAAAAGTTTATCTTCTTCTTGTTCCGGCGGTATTACTTATATTTTTAATTCTCATAACCGCTCTCTTTAAAGCTCGGAAAATTAAGAAGTACCCACCGGTTGTGGCTTTCAGAAAAGGAATCAGAACCCATCATTTCGGAAGAAATGTATTTCCGCTTGATAAAACAAAATCAGATATCAATAGTAGACTTGGATTTAAGGGGCTATTTGCAAATGCCAGACAAAATGTTGGACTCTTTATATGTATCGTGGCAGCTTCCCTTGTGATTACATTTTGCATCTATCTGGCTGATATTTTTAGAGACAGAGGTGCGGTTTTCCTTAATATCGCCGGTGTTGAAAAGGCGCTTATGGTTGGATTTGATAAGGGAACTGATTTTGATTCGGTAATGCAGGAAATCTCCACTAGAGAAGATGTGAGAAAGTGTGTGCTTCTTAGAGCCAATATGGGATTCAGTATAAATGGAAATGATAATGATACATTTCAATCCTTTGCCTACGAGGACTATGATGAGCTGGAAAATCTCTATATTTCTGAGGGTAGATTCCCGATTCATGAAAATGAAATTATGATAGGAACCGGTATGGCGGAGAAATATAATCTAAGTGTTGGAGACAGCGTACTTTTAAAATATAACAATATAGAAAAAAGCTTTATCATATCAGGCACGACGAATGTATTTATTAACGGTGGAATGGATGGATATCTTACCTTAGATGGTTTTGAACAATTTATGTCCCCTTCAGAGTGTTTAAATTATGTGTTCGTATATGCTGCGGATGGTGTTAGCGAGGCAGAGCTTAAGGACAGATTGACAGAAGAATATGGAAGTGTAGAAGACACAGTTGAAAAGTCTCAGGAAGAAGGCTCTCGCGAGGAAAGAATTAAAGCGAAGGCTGATGAACAGATGGCTCTGCTTAAATCTAAATATGGAGTTAGTAATGTGAGCTATGCCATAAAGGTTGGCGATAAGATCATAACCGGAGATAGTGGGAAATTTAAGCTTACAGAGATTTCTTCATTTAGTGAAACGATGGATACACAAATGGGTGGTCTAAGTGTTATATCTCAGATTTTTTCTATAATATTGATGATCATAATTGTTGGCGTAATATCTATCATTATGAACTTCCTTATTGAATCCATTATCAAAAAGGAAAGACAGGCCATGGGTATAGAGAAGGCTTGTGGATATACTTCAAAGGATATAAGGAAGCAGATAGTGGTGAGGATGATGCCGGTGGCAGTACCAGCTATCATAGCCGGTACAATTCTGGCACTTCCGGTTGTGATGTTATTTTTAAAGATGGCCTTTGGAACGGTCTTTGATATCAGATTCTTCTGGGTACCAATCGTGATAGTTTTGATATCACTTTATGTATATGTGACAACATATATATCAGCCGGAAAGGTTAAGAAGATTTCGGTTACGGAGCTGATGACGGAGTAATGATCAACCGAGGCCCAAAACGGTCTCGAGAATAAATTATAGATATATGCTGTGAAATTAAAGGGATAAAAACATGAATAATATGAATATAAAAAATAGAATTATAACAATTGGAATGTGTTCATTAATGATTGCTGGTATCAGCTGCGCAACCGGGTTGGATGATAGGAGTAGTGAGGTTGTATATGCGGCAGAGGGTGAGGTGCAGGAGGTTGCGACGGAAGGTGATGCGGATCAGATTTACTGCATTGGTTCGGTTAGTAAGGTGTATGTAACAACAGCTGTGATGCAGCTGGTGGAACAAGGTAAGGTGGATCTGGATGCGCCGGTGACAGACTATATAGATGACTTCAAGATGGCGGATGAACGTTACAAGGATATCACTGTCAGGATGCTGATGAATCATACGTCTGGAATATTTGGTTCATCTCTTAAAAACTCTGACCTTTATGGCGATAATTCTTCCGTATCCACGGAAAACACCCTTAAGAATCTGGAGAATCAGAGACTTAAGGCGAATCCGGGTGAATATGCGGCTTATTGTAATGATGGATTTACACTCCTTGAATTATTAGTGGAGAGAGTCTCCGGTATGAGCTATACAGACTATGTGGAGAAAAATATAGCAGGAAAGATCGGGGCTGAAAATATATATACTGCAAAAAATGTATTTGGAAATCCGGCTCTTGCAGATATTTTCCCGGATAGTAATAACAGATATGAAACAGAATACAGTATGGATTTTGGTTCCGGAGGAATTTACTCAACTGCGTTAGATACCTGCGAATTCGGAAGTACGTTCTTTAAAGGCGATAACAGACTTCTTTCTGAAGGTAGTAAGAATGAGATGGCAACCCTTTGGAGTAGTACAACGGATGCTTCTGGCAATTTAAAATATGATCCGGACTATATGGACCAAAACGGTCTGGGTTGGGATATGGTAGATATTCCTATGTATGAAGAAGCGGGGGTGAAAGCTCTCTATAAAGGTGGTGACAACACGGATTATCATGCTGGTCTTCTAGTGCTGCCGGACGAAGAAGTGAGTGTATGTGTTACTACTTCGGGAGGAAGTAGTGGATATAACATGGCTATGGCCGAAGCGCTTGCAAATATAGTTCTCGAGGAGCAAGGTATCGAAGTAGAGGAGACTACCGCACCAGAGGTAGAACTAAAGGAAACAGTTCCTGATTCTTATAAGAAGTATGAAGGTTATTATTCACTGGATGGAACTCCTGCTGAGATCACATTTCCTGATATGAAGTATGCTCTTGTCAAGATGCTTGGAGCAGGTACATCTGATGAATATTATATGTATACGGATAATGGATTTGTAAGGGTGACAGGAGATATAGAAGCTGGAGAATTTAGGGTTGATCCTGACTACTTCTGTATTAATTTTGTAGAGGCAGAGGGACATGTATATATTACTGAGGAAAGTGTTTCAAAACAGAGTGGCCTTGTAAATGGATGTAATAGAACATATTCAGGAGAAAAACTGGAGCCTAATCCTGTATCTGAAGAAGCTATAAAGGCATGGCAGGAAAGAGATGGCATGAAGTATGCAGTCGAATCTGAAAAGTATTCTTCGGCGATTTATCAAACTCCGTTTACTGAGATTAGGGTACTGGAAGATAGCGGTTATGTTATTGATTCAGGTATGGCGTCCAGAATATTAAAAATAGTTGATGAGAATCATCTGGAGGCATTTACAACTATTCCTAGTTCCGGAAATAGAGATATCTTTGATATTTATGTTGATGATGCCGGAGTAGCTCATTCATCACCTGATCTGGCGGTTGTGCCTGTTACAGATAATGAGAGCTTCACAGCTGATGTTAAGGAAGTGAGCCTCACAACAGAAAAGGCTGTATGGTTTAATATAGATGACTCTATGGCGAACAAAAACATCAGTCTGGAACGGCCTGATAACAGCGCAGTCTATGTATATGATAAGTTCGGAAAGGTTAAGTACAGTACGCATATGATAGAATATGGTAACGTCATTCATCTGCCAAAGGATGGTTACATCATGTTTGTAGGTGAGACAGGGGATACAATAAACATTTCTGAATAAACTGGTTTAGCGGAGGACTGGTTCTTGAAAGAGGGAGTCCTCTGCTTTATAATTTTTTTATTAAATGTTGCGAGGTGTGGCATGGATTATAAGGTTCTGATGATCGATGATGATGAAGTGATCGCGCAATCTACAGCTGAATACTTCAACATGTTCGATATAAAAACCACATATGTGAATAGCTACGAGGAGGCAGTGGATTTTCTCGAGAAAAATCGGGTGTCACTCCTTCTTCTCGATATTAATCTTGGGGATAAATCCGGTTTCGATCTCTGTAAGAAGGTGAGAGAAAACTATGATATGCCTATCCTTTTTATCAGTGCCAGAACCAGTGACGATGATGTCCTCATAGCTCTGAATATTGGCGGAGATGATTATATTAAAAAGCCTTATACTCTCAGCATTTTACTGGCAAAGGTGAAGACTATACTTGCAAGATATGAGAAGGCAAAGGAAGATGCCGAGCTTGCCTTGAAATCAAGTGGTATAGAGGTGAGCAGGATAGTTGATAATTCAGGGTGTCTAAGTCTTACCGAAAACCTCATTGTTGATACAAATCTTCATAAGCTTAGAAGAGGCGATGACCTGATCAGACTCAAAGCCATGGAGTATAAGATGCTGATCTATCTTCTGGAGAACAAGAACCGAGTTGTTACTAAAGATGAACTTTTGAAGAATGTATGGGATGATGAATTTATTGGTGAAGGAACGCTGGCCGTTCATATTCGTCATTTGAGAGAAAAGATCGAGAGTGATCCAAAGAATCCTCAGGTTATAAAAACCATTTGGGGAGTTGGATATATGATAGAAGGATAAGATGAAAAACTACGCAAAGTTTGTTTTAATATTCGGCATTTTTATGATTACTGGAATCATCCTTTTTGTGATATTATCCGGTGATTCCAGTGAGGTCATTTCAGCAGATGGCGAGAATGTACTCATATTAAATGATATAACTAAGGATGCTGAGGCAAAGTTTAATTCACCCGATAGTCTTGGAGAAAAGGACTATGGGGTGGATTTTGTTGTCATAGATAATAATGGAAAAGAGGTTTATAAATCTTCTGGAGCTGAAGAGAAGATCATGAAAATCTTTGGCGGAGGAAACTATTCAGCGGAAGATGCCGGCAGAAGGAGACTGCTGTATAAGCATGTGATAAAGGATGGAAGAATACTTGGAACGGTAATCATACTTGAGCTTCCGGAGGAAGGCTTCAAAATATTTAAAGCTAAGCTTGTTTTAGGACTTGTGGTAATGGCTCTGATATTTTTAATTGGTGCTGTTATATATGGTATATACATTGATAAGACTATCGTTAAACCGTTTAAAAGGATGCAATCCTTTGCAGGGAAGGTTGCAGAGGGTAAACTGGATGAGCCTCTGATGATGGAAAAGAGTAACATGTTCGGAACATTTACGGAGAGCTTTGATATCATGCGAGAGGAACTGGCGGAGTCAAAGAAGCGAGAGATAGAACTTCAAAGGAAAGAGAAGGAACTTATAGCGTCCCTCAGCCATGATCTTAAAACTCCGATAACAGGCATTAAACTTACTACAGAGCTTCTGGAAGCTAAGCTTAATAAGTATATAAGTGAAGAACCTGAGAAGGCAGAGTCTGAAACGGATATGTCAAAGGATCAGGTGCTTCAGAGAGATACAGACATTCTGGATAAGCTGGATAATATATACAAGAAGGCTGAGCAGATAGATAGTCTGGTAAATGATCTTTTCTCGGCTACAATGGATGACCTGGGAGAATTTAAGGTAAACTGTAGTGATAAAGAGTCCACTATTCTTAGTGAGATAATTAAGAAGAATGATTCAAAGGGACTTGTTATTGAAACAGAACTTCCAAAGATTATTATAAATATTGATGATAAGCGAATGAGTCAGGTGATAGGAAATATCATTAGCAACTCATACAAGTATGCCGGTACCAGGATAGATGTAGTTTATGGCATCACCGATAAATATCTTAAGATGGTCATAAAGGATTATGGTCCAGGCGTCTCGAGGGATGAGCTGGAGCTTATAACAAATAAGTTTTATCGTGGAAAGAAGGCGGAGTCTGCTAACAAAGAGGGGAGCGGACTGGGACTTTATATAGCGAAATCTCTTATGATAAAGATGAATGGAGAGCTTATCTGTGATAGTGATACAGAAGGATTTTCAGTTACACTTATGATTCCTATTAGCTAAAAGGAAGGCTTATTATCTTTACGCAACTAAATATAACATAAACCATAAGGAAATGTTTGCTTTAGTTGGTAGACATTTCCTTATTTGTTTGTAAAATAATATTAACCAAATGTTAATAATAGTTGCAAAGGTGGGATAGATATGAGAAAGTATTACTTAGACAACATTAGATGGATTACAGTTGTGATCGTTGCTATATACCATGTATTTTATATGTACAATGCTGAAGGTGTTAGGGGAGGAATTGGTCAGATTACCAAGCTGACTTTTCAGCCTTATGATATTTTCCAGTATCTTGTATATCCATGGTTTATGCCAATACTTTTTATTGTAGCTGGTATAAGCTCAAGACTGTATCTGGATAAGCATACGAATAAGGAATTTATAAAGAGCAGAACAACTAAGCTTCTTGTTCCTTCCACAATCGGACTTTTCGTATTTCAGTTTATACAGGGATATGTAAGTATGTCTCTGTCTGATGGAGCAGCTGAACTAGTATCTATGGGCGTTCCTAAGTTTGTTATGTATCTCATTATGGTCGCATCAGGAAGTGGAGTACTATGGTTCGTTCATCTTCTTTGGATATATAGCGTGGTGCTTGTGCTTGTAAGAAAGATAGAGAAGGGAAAACTTCTTGAGGCTGGTTCTAAGACACCGCTTTGGCTGATAATTCTTTTCTTCTTCCCTATCTGGGGAGCTGCGCAGATACTTAATGCACCCATTATTGCGGTATATAGAGTTGCTTTATATTTTGTATTCTTCATGCTGGGCTACTATGTATTTTCAAATGAAGAAGTAATGGATAAGCTGAAGAAGTATGCAGTGGCATGTATCTTAATCGGAGTAGCGCTCTCTATTACATTTGCAGTTTTAAACTTCATTGTTCGTGGTGGAACTAACTATGCTGATAAGCCTGTCAACAGGGGACCACTCTACGCAGCATGTGCATATTTTGGCTCAATAGCAATGCTCGCTGGTATGGCAAGATTTGGAGACTTCAGTAACAGTTTTACAAAGTGGATGAGTAGTCATAGCTTTGGACTTTACGTATTCCATTATCTTGGAATATCTACTGTTGCACTTGTTTTCGCAAAGAATGCTATTCTGCCTGCACCTCTTTGCTACCTTCTCAGTCTTGTAGCAGGATTTGCATTCGGATATGGATTATATGCAATCATCAGTAGGATTCCATTCTTCAGATGGGCAGTACTAGGAATCAGTAAGAAGAAGGTTCAGAAAAATAAGGAGTAAATATATGTTTAATGAAAATCTCGTTCGACTTAGAAAGATAAATCAGATGACACAGGAGGATATAGCTGAGGCGGTAGGTGTGTCCAGACAGGCGGTCGCTAAGTGGGAAAGCGGTGAAACAATTCCTGATCTTGAGAAGTGTAAGCTACTCGCTGAGCTCTTCGGTGTGTCTCTTGATGATCTGGCAAACTATGAACCAGAGGATAATTTGGGACTAGATGTTCCTCCGAAGGGGAAACACCTCTTCGGCATGGTTACTGTTGGCGATAAGGGACAGATAGTCATACCTGCAAGGGCGAGAAAACTTTTTGATATATCACCCGGTGACCAACTAGTTGTATTAGGTGATGAGTCTCAGGGATTGGCTATCATAAAAGCAAAGGATTTCCTTAATATGGCAAATATGATAAGGAATGCTGTAAAAAAATAAAAGGATTAACTACTATGAATAGATTTAAAAAGGTTGGCGCTGTTGTTCTTATTATAATTATTAATATTTTGGTGTTTGGCATATTTCCACTGAATATTCTGCTGATATGGAAGGATTTTCCACAGTGGATTATGATAATCGCTTCAGTTGTGGATATAGCGATTGTTTTGCTTTTAGCTAGGAAGACATTTTCTGGGAAAGCAGCAAAGATAATTGCAGTAACTATTACGTGTGTTTTTACGGTTATTTGTGTACTTTTTGCATATGCCTGCCCGTACTGGAATAGTGATGGCCACAAGTCTAATAGACCGATACATTATTATGAGAATTCGGATCTTACAAAGAAAGAGGCACTGGACACACTTGAGGAGGTCATGGACTACCTGAGAAAGTATCATATATCTTTCGCAGATGGACTGACTACTGAGGTTCAGGCAAAGTATGAGGAAGTCAGGGCTGATTTTGAGTCAAAGGATACAGTCAAGAGAATAGAGTTAATTCGTGGCGTAAGAAGTATACTGCATGAGATAAATGATGCACATACATCATTTAACTCGTGGGACCCTGTACTGCTATCGGATGGTCCTGAGATGGAGAGCAAAGGTTATAGTATATATACTGTAAATGGATTAACAGAGGACCAGCTGAAGGAGCTTGTAGAGCCCTATTATTCTTACGAAACACCGCGCTTCATTAGTGTAAATATGGAAAACTTGTTTTATCTAGATCTATGTGGAGTTGCGGCACCTTTTGAGGTCGTCTGGAAGAATGAGGATGGAGACGAGGAATCCCGTACTTATAGCCGTGATGACTTTATAAATGTTGATGAATACTGTGATCTTCAGGATAAGTACCTTCCATCAGATAATAGTAATGATGATTATGTATATTATGAGATAGACGAAGAAAAGAGTCTTGCTATACTTACGCTAAAACGTTGCTGGATAAGTGATCACTACAGGGATGTGCTTCGTGAAATGTTTACAGAGATAAACACGAAAAAGATTAAAAATCTTGCAATTGATCTAAGAGGTAATGGCGGTGGCGACACATATGTTGTAAATGAACTGTTTAAGTACCTTCCGATAGACGAATATTATCAGGTAGACGACTTTAGAAAAATAAGGTGGAACTATATAACATTTGATTTTGATCAAGGTGGTAAAACTAAGAATAAGAGAGTTGCAGAGCTTGAGTTTGATGGAAATCTGTATGTGCTCACAGATGAAGGGTCATTTTCGTCAGCCATGATTTTTACTGAAATGATAGTAGACAATGGCCTCGGGAAGGTAATTGGAGAGCCGCCTGCGGAGCCCTGTAACAGCTGTGGCGAGATTACGCAGTTCTATTTCGAGGATATCGGAATGTGGCTTTCGGTGTCAACCGTCTACAGCACTCGAATAGATGCATCGAAAGGAGATTATATCGAATCTGATTATCCTTGCAAAGGGGAAGAAGCGATTGAAACGTTATATGGTATTGTCAGCGAAAACTAATGCTGCAGGGAGGTATTATGATAGTGGATATCTCTTATATAAGTGCACACGATTTTAATATGAAGACCCATAAGGTGAGTGTTACAGATGATAGAAGAGTTGTTATCACGACAACATTAGAAGTAAGTACCTCATCATTCTGCATTGCTTTTGCCATTATGTAGCAGGTTACAGTTGTTGGAGAAGCCAGCATTATCAGAATAGCAACCAGCTCTGAACCTGCAAAACCAAGCTTTACAGCTATAGGGATAAAGAATGCTGGAAGTGCTATTAGTTTTATTGCAGAAGCAACTACGGCAGGTTTTAGTCTTGTCAGTGCAACCTTAAGATCGAAGCCGCCTCCGATAGCAATAAGTGCCATAGGTGTAGCTGTTGCAGAGATATAGGATATTGTTTTCATTGGTATAGCAGGCATACTTATTCCAAGGTTAACCCAAAGAAGTCCGGCTGCAATTCCTAGGATTATAGGATTTGTCAGAACACCTTTTACCGCTTTACGGATTTCTTTCTTTATATGATCATTTTTTTCAGAAGTCTCCTTTTGTTCATTTAAAGAGCTGTCTGATCTGTGAGAGATTTTTCCCATATCAGCAGAGAATACAAGTATAATAACTGATAGCACATTAAAGAATGGAACAGCAGAAGCTATCATCAGTGGTGCCATTCCGGCATTACCACAGATGTTTTCTACAAAAGCAACACCCAAAATGGCTGCGCTGCTCCTTACGGATGCTTGTGTAAAAGCACCAACCATGCTTTTGTCCTTTAAAATCAGGTAAGTAAGAAGCCATGTAAGTAGAAACATTATAAATGTGATGACAATGCAGAAGGATATAAATCTTCCATTAATATTCGAGGTAATATCATTAAAAGCAAGATCCTTGAATAGCATCACAGGAAGTGCAACCTTAAAAACATACTTGTTAGTTACATTTACAAACTCATCATTTATTAGATGAAACCTTTTAAGAATATAACCAAGAAGTATGACCCAAAAAACAGGTATTGTTGCATTTAAACTAAAGATAAAGTTTTCCATAACGTTCTGTATTTTACATGAACGGATAATTAGAGTCAATTTCAAATATTTCACAACAGTTTTTGCGTATAAGTCACAACAGTTTTTGTGCTAAAATCAAAGGAAGATACATTTTGGTGAAGTATCTTCTTTTTTGTTTTTCTTGATTTTTTAGATTATAATTTTTTTAATCCTGTAAGAAATCTGATGTTTTTGTCGTATATAGTTATAGATGGATTCATTATCAGTCATGCATGACTAGACTATGTAAGGAGAAAAGTAGTGTTTAGAAAGATAAATGAAAAGAATTATATAGACCGGCTACGTGCCAAAGATGAGCGGGCGCTGGAATATGTGGTAGCTCAATATGGTGGTCTTCTTTATTCGATTCTACATAAATACCTTCATCTTATACCTGATGATATAGATGAATGCTTTGATGATGTAATGATGAAGGTATGGGAAAATGCTTCAAAGTTCGACGAAGAAAGAAGCAGCTTTAAAAACTGGCTTGCAGCGATAGCAAGGTATCAATCGATAGATTACCTAAGACGAGCAAAGAGAGAAGGCGTAGGAGAGAATAAGATATCCTTGGATGATTCTGAGTGTGAAACTGGAACTGAGGACTTAATGCTAAAACTCATCGAAGACGAGATAGATGATGGAACTGAAGAAATACTGGGCTGTCTATCCCCACTAGACCGTGAAATATTTAGAAGACATTACATTAAGGGTGATAGTATAGAAGAAGTAAGTGATGATATGAATATGACTAAAGGACAAGTGTACACACGAATGTCCAGAGGAAAAAAGAGACTTAGGGATTATTACATAAATTGTAAGGAGAGTTCGTATGAAAGATGTATATGATATGCTAAATGATGTTAATATAGATTTAGATGTTTTTGAGGTTGCACCACTATCTGATATTCAGATAAGTAAGGTAAATAGTAGACTGAAGAAGCGCTGTGCTAAGGAAAAGAAAGCCTCACAGAAGACCGCTATATGGGCAGGAAGAGCTGCAATACTTGTTCTTGGATGTATGGTATTTGGTGGTGGTGTATATGCTGCTACACAGTACAGAAAGAATGTAAAGGACGATTTCAGAATTAAATCAGAAGACGCGGTAGTGTACAGAAAGAATGTAAAGGACGATTTCAGAATTAAATCAGAAGACGCGGTAGTTGTTTCTGAGGAAGATAATAAGGTTACTATGGAAATCCATGATGATGTCACAGGAGGAAGTGCCACATTTAATGTAGAATCAGAAGGGAAGGCTGAAGCTAAGATAGTAAATATAAGCAGTGCTGGACCAAATGTAAAGGTAGGAGTAGAGCTTGAGTTTAATGATGATGTAGATCTTACTGAATTACAGAATAGTATTGAAGAGGTGTCTGGTTATGGCGTTGGAGGATCCTGGAGTACTATTACTAATTCTAATAGAATTAATCTAAAGGCGTTTCTGGATGGAAGAGAAGTAGAGTGCTGGGGAAATGAATCAAGATTTGATGGACAGAAGTTATATTTGGATCTTTTTATGGGCAACATGTTTGAGGATAATATTAAAGCTCTTGAAGAATATAATGAATCAAATGTACATGAGCCACTAACAGTTAATTCAACACAGGAAGAGATTGATGCTCATTTTGCAGAAATTGAACAGTTTCTTGAAGCACCAGATTATGCAAGTGGTACTATTCAGATAGATCTTGAATTTCCTGAGGAACTTGGTGGAATGTATTCATTTACAACAGATATTGAAGATTATATTGTAGATGAAGATAAAGAAATCATAAGTATTGATCCAATTGTTGGAGAGTCAGATATGTATGGAGATAAACAGAAGATGACTGTTGATAGCTATTCAATAGGTGCTACAGGATTTCAGGTTTATGGTACATTTGACTGTAATTGGGAAACTTTCTATGATGAGTGTGAAAAGGCTGGAGTAGAAGCGAGTATAGATCTTAATGTAGTAGCATGGGACGACCTTGGCAATAAATATCTTTTGATTCAGTGCGGTAGCCCTGATGGTACTCCGGAACGTTATGTTGCGACTTTATATGATAATGCAACAGGCTTGAAGCAATTTAGTCTAGATGATGGAGTAGATTATAAGAGTGAGTGGGATGATAATATGACAAAGTTATCCTTTGCTGTGCAGCGAAGAGTATGGACTCAGGACTCATCTGGAAATGAAACGAAGACGTGTGAACTCGTATCTGATACAAGAACAATAGATATTCCACAGAATTAGCTCATTTCTCTTTTTGGTTGAATCAATTTCTACTTTTTTTTATAATGATAAAATAAAAAAAGTGGAGGAATAGATTATGAGTGAATCAATGAAGGATTTTGAATCAATGCTAGAAGAATCTTATAGTATGATGGGTGATGGAGTACATGATACAGATGCGCTTCTGGCTTGGAAGAAAGCTGAAGAACTTAAGGAGTCACAGGAGAATATAACTGTTACTGTAACAGAGGTAGTAAAAGGTGGAGTAGTTGCTGACTTTGAAGGAATCAGAGCATTTATTCCTATCTCAAAACTGTCTCTAGAGAGAATAGATAACTGTAATTCATTCCTGGATCAAGAACTTGAAGTCAGAGTTTTTGAAGCAGATATGGATGATGATAAGCTGATTCTGTCGGCTAAAGAAATCCTTAGAGAAAGACAGGAAGATAGTAAAAAGAAGAAGATGTCAGATATCACGGTTGGACAGATTCTTCACGGAACAGTTGCAACGATCAAGGATTATGGTGCATTTATTGATTTAGGTGATGGTCTGTCAGGTCTTGTTCATATCTCACAGATAGCACATAAGCGTATTAAGCACCCAGGAGTTGTTCTGAAGGAAGGTCAGGAAGTGGATGTTAAAGTCATCGAGATTAAGGATGGCAAGTTATCACTTTCTATAAAGGCTCTCTTAGATGAATCTGATGAAGAATCATTTGATGCTAGTGAAGTTAACATCCCTGAGTCAGAAGATATAGGTACATCTCTTGGAGACCTGTTAGATGGTCTGAAGTTTGACTAAATGAAGGGTTAGCCCTCAAGTTAGTTCCCAGAATACGATAGAGCTTGCTGCTGCTACATTTAGAGAATCTACATTATGCTTCATAGGAATCTTGACGGTATAATCGCTTTCCTCAAGTACTTTATCGGATAGCCCAAAGCCTTCATTTCCCAGTATTATAGCAAGCTTTTCTTCGGACTTTAGACGAGGATCATTTATATTAATTGAATTATCTGTAAGTGCCATTGCGGCTGTTTTAAATGAGAGCTCATGCAGCTCCTTTATATAAGCAGCGGTTGTGGCACTTTTTTTATCAAGTTTTGTCCAAGGAACCTGAAATACCGTACCGACACTGACTCTTGATGCACGTCTGTATAGAGGATCTGCAGAAGAGGAAGTGAGTATAACGGCATCGATTCCAAGTGCTGCGGCTGATCTGAACATAGCTCCAACATTTGTTGGATTTTCTACATCATCAAAGACAGCTATTCTAGTAAATCCGCTAACTAACTCAGAAAGAGTAGGAAGTGGTTTTCTTTTCATAAGTGCAAGAACACCACGAGTTATATTAACGCCTGTAAGACCTGCTATAGTATCATAGTCACCAACATATACAGGGATAGGTAAGTCTAATATTCCAAACTGCTTACAGTATGTATCGGCCAGTGATTCAAGCATAACGAAGGATACAGGTTCATATCCTGCTGCCAGGGCTCTTTCAATAACCATAGGACTTTCAACTACAAAAAGCCCCAATTCTGGTTCAAAATAGTGTAGGAGTTGAGTCTCATTTGTGTTAAAATATAGTCCGAGTTCGGATGCAGTATTAGCTTTGTTAATATATTCGTAATTCATAATAGTTAGAAATATATCATAGAATAAAGGGAGGTTCAATATGCCATTTATTGATTCAAAGATTACTGTAAAGGTTAGTGATGAGAAGAAGGAAGTTCTTAAGGCAAAGATTGGAAAAGCTGTATCTATTATAGGAAAGCCAGAGAGTTTTCTGATGGTAGGTTTTGAGGATGAATATACTCTATATTTTGCTGGAAATAAGCTTGAGAAGGGTGTTTATGTCTCAGTAGATGTATTCGGTTCTATCAATGGTTCACAGGCCGATAGTATGACAGCTGAAATATGTAAGATATATGAAGAGGAACTTGGTATTCCTGGTAATAACATCTACGTAGAGTACCGTGGTACCTCTGATTGGGGTTGGAACGGTCGTAATTTCTAGTTAGAGTGAGTAGTATTCATGAATAATCCTATATTAAAAAATAAGTTTTATCTATATCTGACGGAGTTTTTTGCTGGAATGTCAGTGATGGCTGTTGAGCTCGGTGCAAGTAGACTTCTTGCTCCTTACTTCAGCTCATCACAGATTGTATGGACTATCATTATCGGAACCATCATGATAGCTATGGCGCTTGGAAATATCATGGGCGGAAGATGGGCAGATAAGAATCCGAATCCAGATAAGCTCTATGGACGAATTATTATAGCTGCTATATGGATAGCACTAATACCTGTTGTTGGAAAATATATAGTTATAGGCATTTCGGCTTTGCTTGTCTTTACTATAAGTACAAACTTTCTTGTGATAGCTGCATTTGCAGCATGCATGATAGTATTCGTATTTCCATTATTCCTGCTTGGAACAGTTACACCTTCACTTGTTAAGTATACAGTCGACAGTCTTGATGATAGCGGAAAAGTAGTTGGATATCTAAATGCATCGAACACCATCGGAAGTATTATAGGTACATTTGTTCCTACTTTTATCAGTATCCCTGCTGTTGGTACAAGTATTACATTTCTTATCTTTGCCGGCATATTGCTTGCTCTTGCAATAGTGTATTTTATAGCTGGAAAGAAACGTTCTGTTAAGGCAGTAGTTGGTGCGATTCTTTTTCTTATATCTTGTATCTTTGGGCATGGCGATTCATTTGCATTTTGGCAGCATGATCTGACTTATGAAGGAGAGTCAATCTATAATTATCTTCAGGTTTATGAGGATGATTCGAAGGTCGTTCTTTCAACAAATGTTCTCTTTGGAGTTCAGTCTGTTTACCGTAAGGAGAAGACACTTACGGGAATGTACTATGACTATGCCATGGCGGCTCCATATATGTCAGGATTAGAGGGGAAGAAGAATATAAAGATGCTTATACTCGGAATGGGTACAGGTACATATGCGACTCAGTGTAAACGCTACTTTGATGGGATAGAGGTGGAAGGTGTGGAGATAGACCAGAAGATTACTGATCTCGCACATACTTACTTTGAACTTCCAGAAGATGTTAAGGTTACAACCTATGATGGAAGGGCATATCTTGAAGCGCTGAGTTCAGAAAGTAAGCATAAAACATATGATATATCAAAAGAACAGGCTGATAATCTTAAATATGATGTTATAATGGTCGATGCATATCAGGATATAACTATTCCATTTCAAATGTCATCTGTAGAGTTCTTTACTCTTGTAAAGAATCAGCTAAAAGATGATGGGGTAATGGTTGTAAATATGAATATTAAGTCAGATGGTGAAGACGGAGCTGGCATAAATGAATATCTAGCTGATACTATCTCACAGGTGTTCTCGGAGGTATATACAGTAGATGTTCCCAATAACACAAATAGGGAGCTCTTTGCTTCCAATAATAGTTCTATGATTGGCATGTTTCGTGCAGGATATATGTCTGAAGATGATAAGGAATTGCACGATATGATGGATCAACTATATGGCCATCTTCAGAGGTACGATGCAGGAGATAATATACTGACAGATGATAAGGCTCCTGTTGAGCTGCTTAGTATGCAGGCGATAGATGCACTTATCCGTGATGAAGTAGATTATTATAAAGATATCTACGATAGAGAAGGTCTTCAAGGTCTTCTTGATTCCTTCTAGGTTAGAAACTTGCGGTAATAACCTTAACCAAGTAATGAAGTAAATACTGTCATTAGTACGGTGATAGTTGCGATAGAAGATAGGGTGGAGATAGCGATTGCTCCTGACAGGAGTTCGGTGTCTTCGCCCATTTTTTCACACTGAATCAGAGGGAGGTTGCCGATAGGCATAGCAGCCATAAGGCAGAGTCCCATGATTGTAATAGAAGAAAAGCCAGCCATTTTTAATGCAAAGAAGAGAGCCACTGGAACAGCTATCATTCTAACTATTATATATATCCAGATTCTTGGATTCTTTATTCCACTTGTGATATTAGATCTCGCGATTCCAACTCCTAGAAGTGTCATTGATAGGAATACAGTGGCATTTCCGAGATAGCTGATACTGTTAGCGATGATTGGTGGAAGATAGATATTGAACCAGAATATTACAAGGCTTACAATAGCCATGATGGTTCCCGGACTTAGAATCTTCTTAAGGCTAAGCTTCTCCTTACCGTTACTCATTACTATGATACCATGTGTATAGAAGAGAAGACTGTACATTACATTGCATATGATAACGTATAATATAGCATTTTCAGGAAGTATCGCCCTTGCTACAGGTATTCCGATAAATCCTACATTTGTATAAACAGTCATCATATTATAGAATCGACTATCCTCGCCACCTCTTATCAACTTTGGAAAGATAAAGCCAAGTATTACAAGGCCTATATAAAATGAAGCGCCAAGCACTATAGCAACTATAAGATCGTGATGAGTAGCAGTAACATTTCCAGATAGAAGTGATGCGAGAATAAGTGCCGGGTTACATACATCCATAACGATAGTAGACATCCTCTGTGATGTGTGATCATCTACGACGCCTCGCTTATATAGAAATATTCCTATACCAACCAGAATGGTAATAACTCCCATCTGTTGCAGAACTATACTTGTACTCATGTTAACGCCTCTTTATAATACAAAATCCTAGAGTTTCAGCTCTTACTTTCTTATAAAAGTTACAACAGTTGATGATTATAGCATAGTTAATAATATATACAAGAAGTATTTCTCTATAAGAGAAAAATAGCCTTTTATAATTGTCATAGATGAATATACATCCTACCTTGTCTTTTTGATATCATTTACCCGAATTAACGGGATGGTGGAAATATTTTAGGAAAGCGAGGTGAAAGGATATGTTGACATTGTTTTTTATTTTACTTATGTGTGTTGTATTAGGTGAAGTTTTATTTGTAGCGATAAAACTTGCATGGAAGATAACAAAGATTATCTTTGCTTTACTACTTCTACCAGCAATTATGATAGGACTTGCAGCTGCTGGTTTTATGACTTTAGCAATCATATTACTTCTTGTATGTGGATTAATTGCATTATTTGGTAGTCTTGTGGTTGCGTAATATATCTTTAGAAAAGGGCCTTACATAGCACTCAATATAAGGCTCTCCTGGAATAAAAAAGTGGCAGACGGCTTAGCCGTTTGCCACTTTGTTTTTTATTATATTAGATACCGAATGGGGTATCATCATTACCTGGGTTAGCAGTTGAATCTGGGTTATAGTATTCATTTCCGCTACCAGCTGAACCGTATGGATCTGTTGGATTAGCGCTGCTAGGGTTACCATAAGGATCCGAAGTATTAGGCATACCTGGATTACCGTAAGGATCCGAAGTATTAGGCATACCTGGATTACCGTAAGGATCCGAAGTATTAGGCATACTTGGACTGCCGTATGGATCTGAGCTTGTATTAAATGGAATAGGTTTTGATGGCGCTGGTGCTGGATCATTTCCATATCCCATTGGGTTGCTGTTATATCCACCAGGTGCTACTGGAGGAACTGGTGCATTATAGCCATAACCGCCCATTCCTGCAAATGAAGGAATGTAGTAAGGCTGAACGTTTGGTCCGAAGTATCCATTTCTTCTATCAAGGAAGAATTCTGCATATGTTGAATATGTATAAGGAGTTACGAAGAAGATGCTTAGGATACCACAAGTTAGTACGGATAGAAGAGCCCAGCCGATGAAGGAGAGCTCAAGTATAAAGACATCCATCTTGTAACCATCCATCATTCGTTTACTCTGTTCCAAAGCTTCTTTATATCCTATATCTGGATCCTCAGAAAGAATATATGGAACTAGGTAGTATTCGTAACTCTTTATTATTCCAGGAATAACAAGTAGAAGAGACCATAGGAATACAAATAGGTCCTTCATGAATAAAACCTTTACTACATTTCCGTATTTTCCTTTCTTAAATGCATATCCAACCTCGTTGAACTGAGGCTTTTCAAATGAATTGATACAGAAGTATCTTCTACATCCTATAGATAGAGGATTCTTTACAAATATACTTAGAACTGCACCGATTAATGTTGCGATAAGTACGATTGCGGCTAACATAGGTGTCATTGCCTTAACCATACTCTTAGCAAGTGCTTCCTCTGCAGCAGATGAATCGTCATAATCATCGAAGTCAAAATCGTCATCGTCGAGTTCATCGAAGTCGAAATCGTCATCATCATAATCGTAGTTAAATGAATTATGAGAATAATCATTTGTATTAAAGGTTCTGTTGTAAGAAGAATAGCTGGCAGATCCAGAACCAACACACCATGTAAGAATAAGTGCTACACCGACACATGGCCAGTAGTTTCTTTGAAAAGCACTTTTTCCTTTTTCTTTTAGATAAGCTCTGTCAATCATTTTTAACCTCCATTTCCTGTTGACTAGTCGCATAAAAAACAATAAAGATTATACGATATTAGTATATAATTGTCTATATTTTGGTATTGTAAAATGATATTTCATGCTTTAAGATTATTTCATAATTATATGTGATTTTAGCAATCACATTGTTATGGGGTGAGAATATATGTATTATTTTATCGTGAATTATACTGGCGGTAGTGGCAAAGCCAAGAAGACCTGGGATAGGGTTCATCTACTGCTTAAACAGAAGGGTATTGAGTATAAAGCATACGTTACAAAATATGGAGGACATGCTTCAGAACTTGCAAAGAGAATATCGGAGCTTGAGGAAGAAGATATAAGACTTATAGTTGTTGGTGGAGATGGAACCATAAATGAGGTTCTAAATGGTATTACAGATTTTGAACGTATAAGATTTGGTGTTATACCTACTGGTTCTGGAAATGATTTTGCCAGAGGTATGAATATTCCAAGGAATACAGATGAAGCACTTGATAAGATACTATCCTCTACTAGAGGAATGGATATAGATCTCGGAGAAGTAACAACCGAGAGTGGATATAGAAGAATATTTGGTATAAGTTCAGGTATAGGTCTTGATGCGATAGTATGTAAGAAGATGCTTAACTCAAAGACCAAGAATTTCCTTAACAGATTCAAGATAGGACATATAGCGTATATCCTGCTTACAATTTCTACACTGTTTACCATGGAAACATATAAAGTTAAAGTATGGATGAAGCTTCGTGATTCAGAGGGAGGAGAACAGTCCCTTAGTTTTAAGGATCTTATCTTCCTGGCTGCTATGAACTTCCCAGCAGAGGGTGGTGGTGTTCCTATGAATCCAAATGCTAAGGCTGATGATGGAATGCTATCAATATGTGCAGTAAATGGTATACCTAAGTGGAGAACTTTCCTGATGCTTCCTGTTCTTATGAAGGAAAAGCATATGGGAAAGAAAGGCTTCATGCTGCAGGATGTTGAGTATCTTGTATTTGATGCAGATCGTCCGATGGTGCTTCACGGGGATGGCGAGTATCTAGGGGATGAAAAGCATATAGAGATGCGAGTTCTTAGAAATATTCTAAATGTTATGATTTAATATTCTTAGATTAAAAAGAAAGCGAGTGTGGAATTATTCCGCACTCGCTAATTCTGACAATTTTTTGGAACCAAAGAAGTCTGTGATCAGTTCATTATATTCTTCCCACATTGGGAGAGTCTTACATATTTTCTTTCTATTACATTTATACTTCTTATCGGCTATGCATGCTACTGGAGAGAGTGGACCTTCGGTTGCTTCTAGAATCTCTAGTATAGTATATTTTTCTGGAGAACGACTGAGCTTATATCCTCCACCTTTTCCACTGGCGCTAATTACTAGTCCTGCTGTAACCATATCTTTAACAATTATCTCCAGATACTTCTTTGAGATATCCTGTCTTTCGGCTATATCCTTTAGAGGAATTAGGCCATTATCTTTATTTTCTGCAAGATCAATCATTACTCTGATCGCATAACGTCCTTTTGTTGATATCATGACGGTACCTCCTTAAAGATTACTATATTTTTAATAATGTGAAACCTATTATAACGTAGGATTTTAAGGATTTCAATTTAGTAAAATAAACCTTATAGGTAAAAACTATAACGAGGTATAAAAATATAGGATAGCAATTATAGCCTAAACCTATTGACGCAGTAGGTAAATAGTGTTAGTATTCACACAAGTTCACAGAAAATAAGCTTATTGATTCAAATTAAACTTAAACAAAATGATGATTAAAAAAAAGAAATAGGGAAGAAGAAAAGGAGATAAAAATATGAGTAATTACAGATTTGAAACATTACAGTTACATGTAGGACAGGAACAGCCAGATCCAGCAACAGATGCTAGAGCAGTTCCAATATATCAGACAACATCATATGTGTTCAGAAACAGTGAGCACGCAGCAGCAAGATTTAATCTTACAGATGCAGGAAATGTATATGGAAGAATTACTAATTCAACTCAGGGAGTTCTTGAAGAAAGAATTGCAGCACTTGAAGGTGGTACAGCAGCACTTGCAGTTGCATCTGGAGCAGCAGCAATCTCATATACAATTCAGGCACTTGCAGCAAATGGTGGTCACATAGTTGCACAGGAGACAATCTACGGAGGAAGCTTCAATCTTCTTAGCAACACACTTCCACAGTATGGAATAGAGACAACATTTGTAAATGTACATGATCTTGATGCTGTTAAGTCAGCTATTAGAGAAGATACAAGAGCTATATATCTTGAAACACTTGGTAATCCACACAGTGATATACCTGATATCGATGCTATAGCAAAGATTGCACATGAAGCAGGACTTCCACTTGTAATAGATAATACATTTGGTACTCCATATCTTATCAGACCACTTGAGCATGGAGCAGATATCGTAGTTCATTCAGCAACTAAGTTCATCGGCGGTCATGGTACAACACTTGGTGGTATCATAGTAGAAGGTGGTAAGTTTAACTGGAAGCAGGGTGGTAAGTATCCACAGCTTACTGATCCAAATCCAAGTTATCACGGCATTTCTTTCTATGATGTACTTGGTGGACAGGCATTTGTAGCATATATCCGTACAATTCTTCTTAGAGATACAGGAGCTGCAATATCTCCATTTAATGCATTCTTACTCCTTCAGGGTGTTGAGACTCTTTCACTCAGACTTGAAAGACATATTGAGAATACACTTAAGGTAGTAGAGTTCCTTAAGAATCATCCAAAGGTAGAGAAGGTAAATCATCCTTCACTTTCAACTCACCCAGATCATGCACTATATGAGAAGTACTTCCCAAATGGTGGAGGTTCAATCTTTACATTTGATATCAAGGGCGGACATGAAGAAGCTTGGAAGTTTATCGATAATCTTAAGATATTCTCACTTCTTGCAAATGTTGCTGACGTTAAGAGTCTTGTTATACATCCAGCAACAACAACACATTCACAGCTGACAGATGAGGAGCTTGAGGAGACAGGAATCCATCAGAGCACTATTCGTCTATCAATTGGTACTGAGAATATCAATGATATTATCGAAGATCTTGAGAACGCATTTGCAGCCATCTAGGGTTGACAGATTCTATGGAAAGAATAAAATACTAAATTAGATGTAATTTAATACTAAGAAAAGGGGATTTTAACATGAGTAAAATATATAAGGGTACCGCAGAACTCATTGGTAATACACCTCTCGTTGAGGTTGTAAATATAGAGAAGGAACTTGGCCTTGAGGCTACAGTTCTTGTTAAGCTGGAGTATCTTAATCCAGCAGGTAGTGTTAAGGACCGTATTGCTAAGGCTATGATAGAAGATGCTGAGGCAAAGGGTCAGCTTAAGGAAGGTTCTGTAATTATCGAGCCAACAAGTGGTAATACAGGAATCGGTCTTGCAGCTCTTGCGGCTTCTAAGGGTTATAGAATAATCCTTACTATGCCTGAGACTATGAGTGTTGAGAGAAGAAATATCCTTAAGGCATATGGTGCTGAGATTGTTCTCACTGAAGGCGCTAAGGGTATGAAGGGTGCTATCGAGAAGGCTAATGAACTGGCTTCAGAGATTGAGGGAAGCTTTATACCTGGACAGTTTGTGAATCCAGCAAATCCTGCTGTTCATAAGGCAACAACAGGTCCAGAGATCTGGAAGGATACAGATGGAAAGGTTGATATCTTTATAGCAGGTGTAGGTACAGGTGGTACTGTAACAGGTACAGGAGAGTATCTTAAGGAGCAGAACTCTGCAGTTAAGGTTGTAGCTCTTGAGCCAGAAGATTCACCAGTTCTTTCGGAAGGAAGAGCAGGAGCACATAAGATTCAGGGTATTGGAGCGGGATTTGTTCCTGATGTATTAAATACAGAAGTATATGATGAAGTATTTAAGGCTCCTAACGAAGCTGCTTTTGAAACAGCTAAGCTTCTTGCTAAGAAGGAAGGTATCTCTGTAGGTATCTCTTCAGGTGCAGCTCTTTATGCAGCTATCCAGTATGCTAAGAAGCCAGAGAATAAGGGTAAGACAATTGTTGCACTTCTTCCTGATAGTGGCGACAGATATTACTCAACACCAATCTTTACAGATTAATATAGTGTAAGTTACTCATTTAAAATATGTGATATTAGACAGCTATTGCAGCGTAAGTTGTGATAGCTGTTTTTTTGTATTGTTCTTGACATTTGACTCAGATATCATATGATATTAGATATATCTAACTGGTAGGTGAATTATGCGGAAATATGAAGTAACTGGAATGAGTTGTGCTGCTTGTCAGGCGCGTGTTGAGAAGGCTGTTTCGAAGCTTGAGGGGATTGAATCATGTTCGGTCAGCCTTCTTACTAATTCTATGGGAGTAGAAGGCTCGGCCAGTGATGAAGATATAATAAAGGCAGTTGTTGATGCTGGATACGGTGCCAGCGTCATAGATCTCTCAACTACAACAAGTGCAGAGTCTATAGAAGAGTCCTTAAAGGATAAGGAGTCTCCTATATTAGTGCGCCGTCTTATAAGCTCGGCCGTACTTCTTATTCTTCTGATGTACCTTTCTATGGGGCATATGATGTTAGGATGGCCTATCCCTTCTGGTTTACATAATCCAGTAATTGTCTCTTCTATAGAAATGATTCTTGCACTTGCAGTTATGATCATTAATAAGAAGTTTTTTGTAAGTGGATATAGATCATTATTTTCAGGGGCTCCTAACATGGATACCCTTGTTGCACTTGGCAGTACAGCTTCATTTGGCTATAGCCTTGTAGAGCTTTTCCTTATTATAAAGGCCTACCAGTCAGAGGATATGGGGATGGCCATGGAATATGCTATGAATCTATATTTTGAATCAGCGGCTATGATTCCTACACTAATTACGATAGGTAAGCTTTTAGAGGCAAAATCTAAGGGTAGAACTACAGATGCTTTGAGGAGTCTTGTTATGCTGACACCTAAGGAAGCAAGCATTATCCGTGACGGTGAAGAAAGAAAGGTTCCTATCGAAGAAGTATCTGTTGATGATATATATGTACTTAGAGCGGGAGACTCAGTTCCTGTCGATGGCGTAGTTATAGAGGGGAGTTCTGCTATAGATGAGTCAGCGCTTACTGGAGAGAGTATACCAGTTGATAAGTCTGAAGGAGATATAGTATCGGCTGGAACCATTAATTCAAATGGATTCCTTAAATGTCGCGCAACTAGAATTGGTGAGGATACAACTCTTTCTCAGATACAGAAGCTAGTGAGTGATGCGGCTGCGACGAAAGCACCCCTTGCCAGGATAGCAGATAAAGTGTCTGCAATCTTTGTCCCAGTAGTTATGCTTATAGCGATAATTACATTTATAGTTTGGATGCTACTTGGTCAGGAACCAGGCTTCGCTATTGCAAGAGCTATTTCGGTTCTTGTAATCAGCTGTCCATGTGCGCTTGGACTTGCAACACCTGTTGCGATAATGGTTGGAAATGGTGTTGGTGCACGAAATGGTATTCTATATAAGACGGCGGAAGCTTTGGAAGGCGCGGGTCGTATAGGCGTAGTTGTATTAGATAAGACAGGTACTATAACCAAGGGAACCCCTGAGGTTACAGATGTTGTTCCAGCAAATGGAGTAAGTAGCGAAGAACTACTAACAGTTGCCTATAGTCTTGAAAGGCTATCTGAACATCCACTTGCTTCTGCGGTTGTTAGATATGTAGAAAGTAGAATGGAAAGTGTAGCAGGGGATATAGATATAACAGACTTTGAGACTATTGCAGGTGTGGGAGTTCGAGGATCTTCTAGAAATGATGTGGCTGGAGATGGATGGAGCCTTAAGAAGAGCGCTAGATTAGAAGGTGGAAGTCTTAAGTATATAAGTCCTTCTGAAGAACTGCTTGTTAAGAAAACAGAAGAACTATCTTCCGGAGGAAAGACACCGCTTCTTTTCAGTGTAGATGGAAGAGAGCTGGGTATTATAGCGGTTGCTGATCAGATAAAAGAGGATAGTATATCAGCTATAAAAGAACTGAAGAATATGGGTGTCTACACAGTTATGTTAACCGGAGATAATGAGACTACAGCTAAATCAATCGCTGATAAAGTAGCTGTAGATAAGGTTGTTGCTGGAGTTATGCCAGATCAGAAAGAAAGACACGTTCTGTCGGTGCTTGTGGAGAACGAGCCCGGCGTTCTCTCCCGCGTCGTTGGGCTGTTCAGCGGACGCGGATACAATATTCATTCCCTGAACGTGGCTCCGGCCCTCGAAGAGGGCACCAGCCATATGACCATCACCACCTTTGGTGACGAGCCGATTCTTGAGCAGATTACGAAGCAGCTGCACAAGCTCGTTCCCGTCATCAAGGTTTCCGAGTTCAAGGATGTTCCTTCCGTTGAACGCGAGATGATGTTCGTGAAGGTCCAGGCGGAAGGCGCCATGCGCGGCGAAATCCTGCGCACCGTGGATATCTTCCGCTGCAAGGTCATCGACGTGAGCCCCACAGAAATGACCATCGAAGCCACCGGCGACCATGAGAAGCTCAGGGCCATCATCAGCCTGCTTCACCGTTTCGGTATCAAGGAAATCGCCCGTACCGGATCTGTTGTGATGCGCCGTTCAAACAAGAGCGAATAGCTTTTTTTGAAAAATAAGAGCGTCTGACTTGACAAAGTCAGGCCCTGATTTAAATAGTGGTTGTGCAGTTAATCAACTGCACAGCCACTTTTTTTCAACATTTGCCTGTGTGAGAGGATTTTTCCATGAAAGTTTATTACGACAAAGACGCTGATCTCAGCTACCTCAAGGGTAAGACCGTTGCCGTTCTCGGCTTCGGCAGCCAGGGCCATGCCCATGCTCTCAACCTCCGCGATTCCGGCGTGAACGTCCTCGTTGCCCAGCGCCCCGGCGGTGAGAACTACGAGCTCGCCAAGAAGTACGGCTTCGAGCCCATGAGCGTTGCCGAAGCTTCCAAGAAGGCCGACATCATCATGGTCCTTCTCCCCGACGAAGTGCAGGCCGACGTCTACAAGAAGGACATCGCCCCTGCCATGACCGCCGGCAAGACCCTCGCCTTTGCCCATGGCTTTAACATCCATTTCCAGCAGATCGTTCCGCCCAAAGACGTGGACGTCATCATGATCGCCCCCAAGGGCCCCGGCCACCTCGTCCGCCGCACCTTCACTGAAGGCTCCGGCGTACCGGATCTGATCGCCGTGTACCAGAACGCTTCCGGCAAGGCCAAGGAAGTGGCCCTGGCTTACGCCAAGGGCATCGGCGGCGCCCGCTCCGGTGTCATCGAGACCTCCTTCCGCGAAGAGACCGAAACTGACCTCTTCGGCGAACAGGCTGTCCTCTGCGGCGGCCTTTCCCACCTCATCAAGGCCGGTTTCGAGACCCTGGTTGAGGCCGGCTACCAGCCTGAGATGGCCTTCTTCGAATGCCAGCATGAGATGAAGCTCATCACCGACCTCATTTACGAAGGCGGCCTCGCCCGTATGCGTTACTCCATCAGCAACACCGCCGAGTACGGCGACTACGTTGCCGGTCCGCGCATCGTGACCGATGAGACCAAGAAGGCCATGAAGCAGGTCCTGACCGAAATCCAGGACGGCACCTTCGCCAGCAACTTCATCAAGGA
>CACWGK010000001.1:72279-82884 GCA_902760415.1 uncultured Lachnospiraceae bacterium | reverse complement strand
ATATTTGATCAAGCCCTTACGATAGAAATATATGCTGGCATTTGGATTATCCCGAAACTGCTTAACCCTCAAAGAAGATGTATTCGTAGAAAAATAAAAATCCTTTAAACCATTTCTCTTTCGAGGTTTTAGCATAGCCTTAATATTCGGAAATCCTTCCTTATCTACTGAAGTAACAAAGCTCACCTTCTGCTTATCTATAAATTTTTCTAAATGTTTATTCATCATATTTTAAATCCTATTCTTGTGTTATAGTTTTACAATTTCTTTAAATAACTAATAATTCCGCTCGCTATTTCGTGAATATCATCATCTACCCACCTCTGTCTAGATCCAGATACTCTCCTGAGATATTGCTCATCCTTAAATGTTGAAGAAATCCTTTTAACAATATCATCCATAGAGTCTTCATACATTTCTGTATCTTCAAAAATCAATAATGCAACCTGCTTTTCGTTTGAGGTTCCAAATTGGAACATCAAATTATTATATTTCTCATTATTCTAATTCCTTTTCGATAATAATTATCGACTCCTCGTTCTCACCAATCATTTCAACAGAAATCTTTCTTACCTGAGTTGAAAACACCTCGTCAATATCCCTTATCTCTTCATAAGCTGCATCCATCTCTTCTTTTGTTGGAAGCTTACCAACTGTAATATGTGGCACATATTCAGCCCCGATATCATATGACTTAAACTCATTCCCATATAACGTATCATGAATTCTTTTTATAACATCAGCACCTTTAGTCAGGTATAGAGACAGATAGTTCCCCGACGCATCAGTATATTTACCAAAGCCCTTCAGTTCTATATCAAATGGAGCTATCCCCATTAGTCTCTTATTCAGAATATCTGTAACTTCCTCATTACTCATATCGGATTCAAATGGAAATACAATTGTTATATGAGGTCTCACCAGATTGGCAAGAGGATCATATTTGTCACGTATAGAATTTATTATTTCGATATTTTCAAATGTCGGAAAAATCATTATTGTTCTTAGATTCATTTTCAATCTCCGTTCATTATATTCATAATTCCTTATAATCTATAATCCATTCTCCACCTTTATCTGGTCCTTCATGATGAATATTACATAGTTTTAATATCCATAGTTTTAATATCCTTGTACCTTATCCACCACATGCTGCAATGGTTTACTCTCAACATAATTCATAAGATTCTCACAAAACTGATGAACATTCTTATCACGTGTATAGTCGAGTGTCAGATTTCCTGCTGAATGCGGTGTAATCAGTATATTCTTAGTTGTCCAAAGCGGGCTATCTTCAGGTAGTGGTTCTACCTTGAAAACATCCAGAGCAGCTCCTCCAAGCCTCTCACTATTAAGGCTCTCCATCAATGCATCATAATCTATAGCAGAACCTCTACCTACATTTACAACATAAGCACCTTCAGGTAATAGAGAAATTCTTTCCCTGGACAGAATCCCTTCAGTTTCAGTCGTTCCCGGAAGACTCATTACGAGTAGCTCTGTTCCAGGAAGCACCTCATCCAATTGATCAACTGAATACATTTTATCATATACTGGATCTTGGTTCTTGCCAGATCTGGATACTCCTATAATCTCCGCAGGTTCAAATGCTTTTACCCTTTTTGCAAAACAGGTTCCAATATCCCCCGTTCCCAGAACTGTAATATGACAATCCTTGAGCGATTTCTGCATTGATAAACTTCCCCACTCTCCCTGCAAAGACGAGGCATAAGTCAATGTAAGTTTTCTCATCATCATAAGCGATACTGCGATTATATGCTCAGCTATTGTCACTCCATAAGATCCTGAAGAATTCGTAATTATTACATTTTCATTTGCAAAGAATCCAGGCTTTAACGCGTAATCAATTCCCGCAGAAATCATACTGATCCACTTAAGATTTTTATTACCTCGTATCTTGTCTGCATTAACAAGATTCATTCCATAACCATAAACAACTTCCGAATCTTCAAAGCCTTCTGGAATATCATTTTCGGAAGATGTAAAGCAAAGCTCCACACCTGCCTTCTTGGAAGCCTCCTCAATTTCCTGAATATGTTTCTCATTGAGCGCTCCATTATAAACTAAAACTTTCACAGCAATCCCCCCTAAATGTCTCCTTCATTTATGTCTCCTTCATTTATATCTTCTTCTGCATCCAGATAAGATCATACCATCTATTAAACTTCTTTCCTACATCTTCCATATGAGCCACCTTCTTGTAGCCTTCTTTTTCATGGAATAGAAAGCTATCGTGGGATAGGTATTCATCTTCCTGAGCGGAATATGCTACACCTGCCAGGAGATTGATGATTCCAATCTTCCTTAGCTCATTTTCCAGCTCCCTGTAAAGCAGAGAACCTGCGCCCTGTCTGCGATATTCTTTATCAATATATATCGAAGTTCCTACAGTCCATGAGTAGGCTTCTCTGGAACTATACTCACTCGCATATACATATCCGATTATCTCTCCATCTTTCTCACACACAAGATACGGATACTTTTCAGTGATATGTTTTATTCTTTTCTGAAACTCTTCTACAGATGGAACCTCGTACTCAAAGGATACAGCTGTTTTCTCAACATAATATGAATATATATCAACTAATCTTTCTGCATCTTCAGGTTTCACCTTGCGAATAATTAAACTACTTTCCATGGCCTTCTCTCTCCTCAATCATTTCCTCTATAATATCTACTGCATTTGCAACCATTTTAGGACAGAAATCCGTGAATAACTTCTGCTCCAGGGCATACTTTATTCCTTCTTCGGTTCTTACATCACATCCAAGTAATTCGTTGCATATATAGGAACCTGACTTTTCTGCAAATCTTCTCATCATTTCATCATTAACTTCATTTGCTCTTACACACTTTTCCAAGTCGCCCGTACCATGCTCACCATAGAGGCAGCCTAATACCATAAGGGCACCTGTACATGCTCCACATACTTCTCCCTGTCTCATTCCTGTACCAAAACAGGCGGATACTTTTAAAGCCTGCTCTTCGGTGAGACCACATTCCTCAGCAAATGCTGCAAGGACAGCCTGCGAACATAGATTCTTTTGGTTAAAGAGCTTTAGGGCTTTTTCTTTATGTGTCATAATCTAATCCTCCTCTACCATTCTGCAAGCTTCGTTATATATTCTTAAAGCTTCTAGCACTTTATCCTGGTCACTCTTTTTGATTTTTGAGAAGACCTTTTTGAACTCAGTGTACATATCAGCTTCTATCTTGTTATATCTTTCTTCCCCGCTCTTGGTAAGTGTTAATACTACACTTCGGCGGTCCTTCTCGGATGGCTGTCTTAAGATATATCCTTTTTTTACAAGTTCTTCGACACTTCGACTAACTCCGCTTTTATCGAGCTTTAATATCTGGGCAAGATCCTTGATGCATATTCCAGGCTGTCTTCCTATCTCAACTATAAGGAAGCATTCAGATTTATTGACATTGCATGTACAGCAATCATTATGATTAATATTATCTAGATGACACTCTAGCTCTCTTGTATATTCACGAAATTGTTTTACTTTATCCATACCAGCACCTCCTGTTTTGATAGATGATAATATCATTAGTTGCATTTGTCAACTATATTTTAGGTATAGAAAAAGCCAGAACTTTTACAGATCTGACTTTCTCTTCTGATTAGAATACCGAATATTCTTTCTAATTATTCTTAAAAGTCTAACTCTTTCTTTCTAAAGAGAATTATAGTACCAACTATAGCTGCAACTACATATACTGCTATGACTAGGATGAGTTTGAGAAGTCCTGCTCCTGTCTGTCTCATTACTAAATCATCAAGCATTGAAGAACATACATCTGTAAGATAGATTCTGTCCAGGTGATACTTTACCACAGTAGGATTTGTTTTTATAAATTCTATGGCTACAGGAATGACAAGATCAATACCTAGATAACCAAGCATTCCTAATGCATTATTTCCTGTCTGGAAATAGATAAGTGATGCAATCGAGATACTTGCTGCAACAGGTATTATCTCACATAATAAATTACACCACATATATCTCATCTCTAGAGAGGATAACTGAACTCCTAGTCCTACCTTAAGTCCAAAGATAAGAACGCATGCAAGGACATACATTGCGACAAGTAGAATCATGGCATCAAGATACTTGGTTATTATATACTTTACTCTACTAATACCTTGACCAACTACATTTATGTATGATGTTGACTTGATATCATCAGCATATACATTTAATACAAGTATAATACCAACTACGAGTCCAAGGAAATAGAAACTCTCTGAAGCTCCTACTGCAAATGCTAGATTCTTATCTGCAGAAGTATTAATCGTATAGAAAATATCTCCGATAACAATTGCTATCATGAGTATAAGCGCCACCCAGATTGACTTCTTCCTAAGTATTCTCTGCATATCTGCCTTTATAAGATTTCTCATAGATCTATCTCCTTCTTCTTAAATAGTAATGCCGTTATGAGCACCACACCACCGATGTATATGACTATCGCAGGGATTATATGCCATCCAAAGTTTCCGAGTGCAAACTTGGAATAAGCCTTGTCTAGTAATCCATCAAAACTATAATCATAGATTGGAATGGTAAACTTTTTCTGAAGAATCATAAGTGTCATTCTTGAAACTGCTAGCAGAACAAGCATAGCAGTCATACCGCCGCTTGGACTCCAGAATACAAAGGCTATTAATGACGCTACAGAGAAGAAACCAACTCCTCTTAATACACAGAATAAAGTATATACAAGTAGTAACATATTCTGCTTAGGTGTAATAGCTATTCCTGCTGTCATGTTCTTAATAAGTGCAACTATATATGCAACTGAGTAATATGCAGTAAGCACAACTGTAACATCAATAAGTTTTGACAGGATGACCTTCTTACGAGATAAACCCTTACCTATAAGGTTTATAACACTTCCACTATTAATATCATCAGTATATATACTTAGAAAAACTGGGATACTTACAGCAAAGAGAAGTAATGTATTAAAGTATTCCTTTATATATTCTATCTGTTCTTCAGCTACATCTGCTGTCTTTCTTGTTGCAAGAAAAATTAGTGTTAATACTATTATCACAAGGAAAGATGGTTTGCGAATTATTCTTCCTAGATCCGCACGTATTACATTTCTCATTCTTCTGAACCTCCGATTATGCGGAAGTAGAAATCTTCAAGAGAAGACTTCTCAACCACTTCACGTAAAACCTCGATACCATTTTCTTCAAGTACTCGCTTTGCCTGCTCTGCATCTTCAACTGCTATCTCAACTACTGGCTGTGTCTCCTGAAGATCTTGCTGTGTGATCTCCTTTACAACAACACCATCATTAACTATTCCGAATCTGTCAGCAGTATTCTCCAGCTCTGCCAGAATATGACTAGATACGATTACAGTCATACCGTACTCATCTCTAAGCTTCTGTATCAGATGTCTGATATCAGCGATTCCCTGAGGATCCAGACCATTTGTAGGCTCATCCAGAATAAGTATCTCTGGGTTACCAAGGATGGCACTTGCGATACCAAGTCTCTGTCCCATACCAAGTGAATATTTCTTAACCGCTTTCTTCTCATTCTTAAGTCCAACAATCTCCAGAACTCTCTCTATCTCTTCCTTCTGCTTCTTCTTAGGGATTCCCTTCAAGGTTGCTGCATAACGAAGGTTATTACGTGCATTGAGATATCCATAGAATCTTGTACCAACTAAGAATCCGATCTTTGAACGGTTAGCATAGAGCTCCTTATCACTTGTTGAACCATCTATAGATACGGAGCCATCATTTACTTCTGATAATCCTAGTATCATTTTGAAGATAGTAGTTTTACCAGCTCCATTTCGACCAATCAGTCCATATATATCACCTTTGTTAACCTGCATGTTGACACCACTCAGTACTTCATGGTTACCATAGGCCTTTTTTACATTATCTAACTTTATAACTGCTTCACTCATTTTCTATTCCTTTCCTACCATACTTTTATTCGAGTCTCTGGTGCGAGATACATTCCATCGCCTTCTTTAATTCCGTAAGTATCATAGAACTCTTCAAACTGCTGAAGGCCTACATTGATACGGTAAAATGCTAGCGGATGAGGATCACTCTCAATACTTTTCTTTTCCGCTTCTACCGAAACATTAGTTCTCCATATTGTTGCATATGTTCTGAAGTATAGATCATAGTCAAAGTCCTCCTCTTTTTCTGCAAGATGAAGGGTTGCTCTTATTCCACCCATATCGGCTGTAGCTTCAGCTGCAACCTGTGGTCCAAGAATCATACCCGCTCCCGTAAATGGAGACTGCGACGTATAGTATGCCCCAACCAAACCAGTTTTATCATTAAACTTCTCTAGATCATCATCTGATAGAATAGGATTATTGTATCCATCTTTATCATACTGAGAACCGTTACTATCAAAGCCATGTGTAATCTCATGTCCTACTATATTAAAGAGTCCTCCGAGCTTCTCTTCGTATGTCATATCTTTTGAATAAACAGGTGCTTCTAGAATACCAGCAAATATGTATATTCCATTTGTCTGAGCACTATACATAGCATTTGTAACTGTTGTAGAAAGCTGTTGATTCAGTGGATCCCAGTAGTCTCTGTCATAGTTTTCCTCTGATAACCAAGATAAATGATCCAACTCAAATCTAAGAGAATCAAAGTATGCTTCAAGGAAACTTCCACCTTCTTCGTGTGACTTTAGATCCAGCTTTCCATAGTCAACAGTATCAAAATCCTGAACGGCTATATGAATGTTGATAGCCTTCAGCTTCTCTATGCATGCCTTCTTTCCTTCTTCAGAAAGCCATTCCTCATTTGCAAATATATCCTCGAAGCCTGCGAGCATATCCTCGGTAATGGTTGTAAGCTCGTCTATTACGCTTTCATCAAAACAATTTTCTACATATACCTGATTCATTGCACCAACCATAGGTGACTGAGCGATATAATTCTGGTACATCAGATAATCCTCAAGCTGTTCAGGTGTTTCTCCAGTATCCTCTGCTTCTGTAAGTCTCGGTTTATCTAGCTCAACCATCTCATCATATGTATCTCTATCCAGATACTCAGAAACTGTAAGGCAGTAGTTCACTATAAGAAATGATTTGATATCCTCCAGATTTTTTTCCTTACAAGCAGTTGAAAGCTTTTTAGTAAGATCTGGACTGATGGCGATATATGAGATATTAGATAGGCCCCATCCTTCTAGGATCTTCTCCATAGGAAAGTCGCCTGCCATCTTTA
This sequence comes from uncultured Lachnospiraceae bacterium, assembly GCA_902760415.1. Taxonomy (GTDB): domain Bacteria; phylum Bacillota; class Clostridia; order Lachnospirales; family Lachnospiraceae; genus Eubacterium_Q. The sequence goes on along the minus strand of CACWGK010000001.1, from coordinate 75,624 downwards.
TGACTTTTTCACGAGTGTATGTAACGTCATCTATCTTATCTACTGTTTCCATATTTTCATAACTAGAAAGCTTCTTAGCCCATGAAACAGAATTCTCTACCTTCGTCTCAACTTCTTTCTCGCTATATCCTAACCTTCCTAGAATGTACTGTGACTTCTCATTCATCTTTTCGTACTCTTCAATACCAGAACTACTGTTTAGGCTATCCACATTGAAGCCAGGTATTGTAAAGAAGAATGTATATTTATCATTATATTTTTCTGAATGCATTACAAAATCAGTACCAGTTGAAATCGGGCCAAGTAATAATGGGTTCCTTACAGGATCAGCTATGAAGTCATACATTTCATCCATACTACTTATGGACTCAATATCCTCAATGTAGGCCCTTAGTGGTTCTACTCCATCCTCGGCTCTATCATCCCAATTAGAAGCAAGCTCGTAGTAGGTTCTAAGACACTCTGCAGTTTCGCCCTCAATAGATTCGTCTGTTACCATTCGCTTCTCATTCTCGATAACTGCATCAAGCACATCCTGAAATGTACCTCTATGGGAATCTCCTATTTCATTCTTCCAATCTTGATTTACCGCAGCGGCAAAATCATTCTTCTCGCTGAACTCTTTATCTGCCGGAACAACACCTATCAGATCCGAGTCCACCCATTTGTTCGAAAAACCTGCCATATCGCCCAGCATTTCCATGAAGCCGCATCCCGTAAGCGACATCGTAAGAGTCACTGCGCATATGACAGATAAAAGTTTCTTCTTTTTCATTTACTCCTCCTTCACCATCCTACTTATTTTATAAGAACGATTGAATATTACATTATTATCTCTTCTCGAGATGTATATCTGTTGTGAATGGAATAAAATTAGTCGTAAATGGAAAAAGCAGGAAATCCTGGGGAGGATTTCCTGCTGGGAGGAGGGGATAAGCTATATGATGATTTCATACTATGCGTTATAAAATACTTTTGCAAAACCTCTTAGTGAATCTATATCCTCTACACCTGCAGTCTCGTAGGAAGAATGCATGGCAAGCTGAGGAAGTCCTATATCAGCTGTGTTGATAGACACATGCGAGTTAGATATATTACCAAGTGTACTTCCACCTGGTTCATCTGAATGATTAACAAATATCTGATATGGAATATCTGCATCCTCACATAGTTTCTTCACAAATGCAGCTGATACCGCATCTGTAGTATAGCTCTGTCTTGCGCTGAACTTAAGCACGATTCCTTCGTTCATCTTCGGACTCTGGACTGGGTCGTACTTATCTGCATGTGCAGGATGAAGAGCATGTGCATTATCTGCAGATATCATAAAACTGTTTGCATACGCAGTATAATACTCTTCTCTGCTTCTGCCAAGATTATCATTTATTCTATCTATCAGATTCTCCAGGAAGTTAGAGTCCGCTCCCTGCTTTGTCCTTGAACCAACCTCTTCGTTATCGAAGACACATAGCATACTTACATAGTCCTTGGTCTCTCTGTCCTCGCACTTTGCAGCATCTATAAAGCCATCAAGTGTGCACCATACACATTCCTGATCGTCCAGTCGGGAGGAACCTATAAACTCATCTCTTACGCCCCAGACTTTTCCCTTCTCACTGATATATAAGAAGAGGTCATTTCCAAGTATATTCTCTGTCTTTACTCCCGCTGCTTCTGCTATCAGTGACATGATAGTAGCATTTCGATACTTACTATCTTCTGAGTCGCCTGAAGTACTGACGATAGGAAGCATATCCTTCTGAAAACTGTAGGAATAACCTGAATTAGCTTCTCGATTCATATGTATCGCAAGAGAAGGAATAACCGCTATATCTTTATCCAGATTAACGAGCAGAGATTTTATTCCCGACGCTTCCTTCTCATCTTTAACTAGTATTCTACCAGCAACTGAAAGTGGTCGATCAAACCACGGAGCCAGTAGCATTCCACCGTACTTTTCAACATTTAATCTAACATATCCACACTTATCCATCTCATAATCTTCCTTGAGCTTAGGACATGGAGAATCGGAATGACTTGCGATGATTCTGAATCCTGCATAGTCTTTCTTCGGAATCTGAAATGCTATGATAGAAGAATCATTTCTCGTCACATAGTACTTTCCACCTGCCGCAAGATTCCATACATCTGATTCCTTAAGACCTGTAAAACCCTGTGAGTCCAGGATAGCCTTGGCATTTTCTACAACGTGAAATGCAGTCGGTGACTTATCTATAAGCTCTAATATTTTCTCAGCATATTCTTTACTCATTTGTCTTCCCTCGCTTAAATAATATCTTTATACTAAATATATTTTCGTCTTTCTCTGCAGATATTATACCACCATAATTTTCAACAATTCTCTTGGTAACATATAGCCCCAGTCCGTTACCGCCCTGCTCACCCACATATTCTCTGTGGAAGGGCTCGAACACACGCCTCTCGTCAATAAGCGCCTCCTCTTCAAGATCATTATCTATGTTAAATGATATCTCTGATTCACTCTGTCTAAGAGCCACTCTTATCTTACTCTTCGAATACTTCTTTGCGTTAGAATATAGATTGATGAGAAGCCTTGTCATATCTACTTCAGAGGCCTGCATCATACAAGGATCATCTGTGATATCAGCTTCAAAACTTATACCTGACTTAACAGTCCAGTCGTACTGTTCTAAGGTAATATTTTCGAAAAGCTTTTTGAAGCTGAGCTCCGTCAGCTCTTCCTCAGAACGATTCTCCATTACAGATAGTGCGAAAAATTCATCCGAAAGTTCCTTCAGATATTTTGTCTTATCATAAGCCTTTCTAAGACTCGCCGCAGTTTTCTCTGACACTGTCTCATCCTTCTCTGCCAGCTGGATATATCCCATAGCAGATGTAAGCGGAGTTCTGAAATCATGGGAAATACCGGCAACCATATGTTTCACTGATTGCCGGTCCTTTTCAGACTGTTCTATTAACTCTTGTTCCTCATCTACAAACTGCTGAAGCTCCTTCGCAAGATCTATATAATCCTTGCCAAAACTCTCAACACTTATTAGACCATCCTTTTTTTCTTTGCGAAAAAATCTCAGCTGCTCTGTAAATGAATGAAGCTGTTTCTTATAAAGATTCATTCTGAGCAGCAGTCCTACAATTATTAGGAGCAAAGCCGCTACCAGAATCCATAAAAATCTATAGTCCATATATATCCTTCTTTAGATACTACTATGAAAACTTTTTCTTCTTTATTCCTCTATATACCACTATATACCATAAGATAAACTCACCTATGAAACCAAGGATAATATGTAATATAGTAGTTAAATCAATTGATCCTAAAGCCGTCATTTCCAACTGATTAAA
>CACWGK010000001.1:0-72259 GCA_902760415.1 uncultured Lachnospiraceae bacterium | reverse complement strand
ATATAGGTAAGAACAACTGCTGATACAGTCTTCTTCGATGCCATCATGATCATAATACTTGATACTACCAGATGCGTCATAACCACTGCAAAAAGTCCAAGTCTGATAAATGGATGAGTCATAGTTCCGACTCCATTTTTAATTCCTAAGAATACATAGAATGCAGAAACACACACCGTGTAGATCACCGAGAAAAATACTCCATCCGAGAATATCTTACTCATGATTATATGAGACGGTTTGTTACCTGCAATTACTTCATAATATCCTAGCTTGCCTTTATTGAAAAGCTGTCCTGCGAAACCGGCAACCAGAGCTGGAAAGAAGTTATAAACAAGTACACACATAGTTCCAAGGGATTCGATTAACTCATCCAGAGGTTTATCCATTTGATCCATACATAGAATATATGGCATAAAAATGAATAACATAGGTAAAAGTATTGCATACCAGAACAGATGTCCTGTATGACGCAGTCTGTAAAACTCAGCTCTAATAAGTTTATTCATTCTGATCACCCACCTTTCCGATATAATAATCTTCAAGGCTTTCACCCTCGACATTAATCTTGGTGATGGTCAGATTATTCTGAGTGACTATACTAGAAATACGCTCCAGGTCTTCTAGTCTTTCATATATCATTATCTCATTTTCAGGACTCACCTTATAGTTCCTGATTCCAAGACTTCCCTCAAGAACTGTACAGGTTCTTCCTATATCATTTGTGCGAAGCCCGATAAATGTCTTCGTCTTTAACAGCAGCTCTTCGTGAGACAGTTTCTCTATGAGCTTACCATGATTTACTATAGCATAATCTGTACAGAGTTCAGAGAGCTCCTTAAGTATATGGCTGGAGATAAGAATAGTTATCTTCTCTTCTTCTGTAAGTTTAAGAAGCATCTTTCTTACGTCGATGATACCCTCAGGATCCAGTCCGTTGATTGGTTCATCAAGTACCATAAACTCTGGCTTTGCAAGAAGTGACATAGCGATTCCAAGTCTCTGTCTCATTCCTAGTGAGAACTTGCCAACCTTCTTCTTACCAACATCCTTAAGTCCTACAAAATCAAGCAGCATATCGATTCTGGATTCATCAGCTACTCCGCGAATGAATCTAAGATACTGCATATTCTCGCGGGCAGTCATGCTGTGTTCCATATATGGTTCTTCGATTATGAAGCTCATTCTACTTCTTGCTTCGTCCAGATTAGTTGAACCGAAGAATTTCATTTCACCAGAATCCGGCTCAGTAAGCGCCGCCATCATTCTCATTATCGTAGTCTTACCTGCTCCATTTGGTCCGATCAGACCGCAGATATGACCCTTTTCTATCTTCAGCGAGAAGTTATCTACCGCTGTTTTCTTCCCGAAGGTCTTAGTCAGTCCTTCGAGTTCCATAACATATTCCATCCCATATTCCTTTCTTAAGTTAGATTTTAACCGCACGATTTACTGTACACATAATAAAATCTATCTCTTAAGAAAAACTTAAGTACGCTCTTAAGCTTTATAAAGTATTTAACGCGGATGTCTTTATCCGTCCCTATCTTACTTAGACAGACGATATCCCATGCCCCAGATTGTCTCGATATATTCCTCTTCTGGATCTGCATCTTTAAGCTTATTTCTAAGATTACTGATATGCACCATCAGTGTATTATCGTCATATATGTATCCTTCTTCCCAGATAGATTCATATATATTTGACTTTGAAAACATCTTATCTGGATTAGTCAGAAGTAGTTCAAGGATGGCATATTCCTTAGAGGTCAGAGTTATCTCCTGTCCCTTTACAGTTACCCTGACTGCATCTAGATTCATTTCCAGGTTTTTATGATTTATGATCTTAGGCTCACCAGTACTAGCCAAGTTTTTATTTAGCCCCGCAGTTCTTCTGAGCACCGCTTCGATTCTAACTAGAACCTCATCCAGATCGAAAGGCTTGGTGATATAATCATCGGCTCCCATCCTCATAACGTCTATCTTGGTCTGAACCATATCCTTAGCGGAAATGATGATGACTGGAACCTGACTCGTCTCACGAACCGTCTTAAGAACCTGATCACCACTCTTAAAGGGAAGCATAATATCAAGAAGCACAATGCTGTAATCATTATGCTGAATCTTGCTTATGGCTTCCAATCCATTTTCTGCCCTGTCTATCTCATATCCATTACTCTTTAGATATTTATCTAATATATCCCCTATCTCATTATCATCTTCAACTATAAGCAGTTTATATATTTCTGAAGACATATCCCCTCCACTAAACATTCATTAATTGAATCATTTTATCTATATCATATTCTCTTATTACCTGAACATTTTCGCCGCATTCCACATTCTTATTCGTTACCACTACTTCTGCCTCGCTTATATCTGAGACAATCTCTGTAGCCATAAGCTCAAAGAATGTATAGACATTTATTATGTCTGTGACATGAAAATAATCTGTCAAGAAACTCATATCTGTTGTTCCCGCAACCGTAGCTCCGCTACTTCTGGACATGTTGAGCCACACGAACTCATTTGTTCTAAGATCTATCCCGAAGAGGTACGCAAATGTACTCTCTGCATTTACGACGAAGCTCGACTTAACCGTCTTAGGCTCATAAACTCTTCCGCTATCTGACTTATCTCTGGTCATGTATCCTGCTTTGCAGTAAACCTGGCTGAAAGGAAGTGCCGAGTATACGTTGTTACAGAATATCAGATAATTAATGTCAGGATGTTTAAATCTAAACTTCTCATAATTTATATCAAAATATTCTGAGCCGCCATAATATCCGTTGGTCACGTCACCTGAATAGGTAATGCCTTCGCTCTGAAGTAGTCCCATAGTTCTCCAGGAGAACTCCGTCTGCTCGCCCTTATCATTTATACCAAAGACAGATAAATCGATATCCTGCACCTTCTCCCAGTAGGTAAAGGCACGAAGCTTCTTGGTATCAGGAATCTGTATTCTGCTTCCTCTTGTAAGAACGCCGAAGCCTCCCTGAGTGGTTGTCTCCTGTATAGGAAGAGCATACCTCCTCATATCTGGATCGATATATACTTTACCAAGTCGGCCCTTCAGAAGATTTGCAAGTTTTTCAGCTATCCTAGCCGATAGAATCTTCGCCTGCTCCTCAGATATGGCGGACTTTCTCTTCGCTTGTTCCTCCTCCGTCTCATTATGAACCTTCAGAAGATTATGCTTCGTAAATGTAAATGTTCTAGCTACATTTTTTGACTTGTACTGCACATACTGTATAAGAAGCTGCAGTAAGACGATAACATTATTCGTATCCAAGGAAGCGAGTATTTGCTCTAATTCCTCTTCAGATTCGCATCTGCTGATTATATAATTCAGACGTCTCAGAACGGCAGCAGTACCCTTACCTGACTTCAGTTCATCTACAGCGGCGCGAATATTCTTCTCTGTCATAGCTTTCTCAAATGATGAATAAACCGACAGATTTTCACTACCTCTCATAGCATCCAGAAACTGCTGAGCCTCTTCGCTCTTTGCCTTGTAATGAATATGATGAAGCAGACCGCTCCACACCTTCTTCTTCTCGTAGCAGTTACGTATATCAACTCTTCCCGACTCAAAGATTGTATCTATCACAAATGTGATAAACTTTCTGTCCTGATTCTTAAGATTTAGCTTCTTCACATTTTCATTATGGTACAAAGTATAGTTAATCTCATCCACAAGCTTTGGTACATCCGACATGTAGAGGAATCTCGCAAGAGAAGTATCCCTTAAATCCATGAGCAGTCGGATGGCTGTATTCTTCGAAGCTATCACTTCTGGTACAAAGGAATAATCTGTGATATAGCTTACAACCAGACCATACTGATCTAAACTAAGTGGTCTAGTTCCAGCCAGCAGATTTCTCACTATATCTTCTAATACAGCCTCTGCTTCCTTCTCGCTCAGAACAGAGAATTCCTTAACTTCTATATTTTCCTTAAATGCTGCTGTCTCGAACTTCTCTTCGAAGACCGAATGCCTCTCATCCTCGAAGTTTCCAAAGCCGTAAGTGATCATATAGTTAAGAAGTTGATCGTAGATAAGCTCCTTCTTGGTGAGCTTTCTTACACTCTCTGGGAAGCCCTTATAGAAAGGCTCTGGAACATTCTCGCCTAGTCCCAGCGAAGCAAATCTTATCATATCACTTGTGAGCAGCTTCGCACCCTTTACTATCTTTATTCCAAAAAGATTTGCAAGAGAGAACATTACTTCGAACTCAGCCTTAGCTGACGAATTGTCCGTATCCTTATTCTCTACTCCCACACTCGTATCATTTACGAAGAAATGCTTTTTGAAGAGATAATTCTTATATATTAAATGCATATAATCGTCTCCCGTAAATCTTTACTCAACGTTCATTTTGGCTCTACGCTCTGCATCAACTATTATCCACTCATCAAGAGTGAGAGGCACGTAGTTCGAAAACATACAGAAGCAGTTGATCATATTACAAGGAATCGGCTCCGGCTTCTCCAGCCCCTTCGATAAGACTTCAGTATTCCTCGTAGTCTGTATAAACTTATTGACCAGCACCTCGTCATGAGTGTTGTGAACATGTCCATACAACATATAAGTTATAGCCGTTCCATCCGGTTTTTTTCTATACTGTCCGTTGTAGCACAGTATCGGATAATGCGACAGCACAACCTTTCTTCCATTATCGCCTATCTCAGCATACGGACGAATCCACTCAAAGAGTGAAGTATCAAAGACCTTATCCTCCAGATAATAATCATGATTTCCTATTATCAGATATTTCTTTCCAGTAAGCTTACGAAGCACCTCATTTGTAGACTGTGCTTTCGCTATAGAAAAGTCGCCCAGGATATATACCTCATCCTTATCCGTCACATTTTCATTCCATATACGGATCATAGCCTCATTCATCTCATAATGATCCTTGAACGGACGATTATCCATACGCCTGCAGAGACCATCATGGAAGAAATGAAGATCAGCGATATACAGCTTTCGAGCAGGAACCTTCGTACCCTTCAGACTCTTAGAAAGCCTCTTCACATAGCCCGATGAATACAGCTCATCCGGAATAATCTCCTCCGCCTTCTGTATCCATTTCTTATCAATATCATCCATTATATCGATGCCATACTTTTCTTTAAGACTCTCATATCTACCACGGCGAACCATCTCATAGACATTAATCGCATAGCGAACGATAGTCGCATCATTTTTCGTAATCGCCCCGTCCGAAGTTTCATCGCGAGTTTTGCAAACTTCACCTATGTTATCAACAATTTCCCCAGATTTATTCACATTTTCTGCACATTCAGCCGTATTTTCTACATCAAGAAGCCCACGCACACGCAAGATGCTGGCGCAAATGTCACTTCCCTCCGACAGGGTATATGCAAAATCCAGGAGCCGCGTAACCATCTCGCGCTCCGATCTATCCAATCTAATATCTTCCAAACCAATACTGTCCTTTCATACCAACTACCCCAAATAATATATTATTCCGCAAACTATGTAAATATCCTGCTCTTATACGCCTCACAGCTACATATATTTTCTCGACACTGCTTCCGCACAGTTTCGGGTACCCCTAGCGGCCGCCAGCTTGATTTCTTCGAAAACAAGCTTGGGCTCGCTAAGCTCTCACTTCGCTTTGCTCGTGAATCGCTAAGCGCCGAGACCCGAAATGGTTTCGAAAAATATATGTAGCTGTGAGGCTTATTAAAAAGGGAAGGCTAATATTAGCCTTCCCGTGATTCACTGTATTTATACGTCGAGTACGGCGGTTGCATCCAGAATCTTCTTCTCGAATGCCTGCTTTCCGTATTCGTCCACTTTTGCTTTGTTTTTATCGCCGTGGGTTAGTACTCCGGCTCCTCCGATACAGCCTCCCTTGCATGCCATTCCTTCTATGAAGTTCTCCTTCAGGAATCCTTTGGCTTTCAGTATCAGTGCTCTCTTGCATTCTTCGATACCATCGCAGGTCACTGCATTTAGTGGGAAGTCTTCATGTCCCTGTTCCTTCAGGGCTTCGGCTACTGCCTCTGATAGTCCTCCACTTCTTGCGAATATTCTACCGAAGTAGGATGCATTGTCTAGCACGTCTTCTTCGAGTTCTGCGATATCGATATCCTTACTGTCGAAGAGTGCCTGTAGTTCTTCGAAGGTCAGTACGCAGTCCACATAAGCGTTTACTCCTTCGCGCTTCATTTCCATCTTCTTCGCTGTACAAGGTCCGATGAATATAACCTTTGAGTTCTCAATATGTTCCTTGATGTACTTTGCCAGTGCTCCCATTGGCGACATGTTATGGGATACAAGTGGAAGAAGTTCTGGATAAGACTTCTCGATGTATGAGACAAATGCTGGACAGCAGGAGCTGGTCAGGAAGCCTTTTTCCACGAGCTCCATAGATTCTGACTTGGCTACAAGATCTGCTCCAAGGGCTACCTCAACTACTGTATGGAAGCCCAGCTTCTTGATACCTGATACAACTTGTCCAACCTTTGCATAGCTGAACTGACTGTATATAGCTGGTGCAAGTATAGCGAATACTTTATAGTTTTCGCCGTTATTACTCTTCTTGATTATATCTATTGCATTTAAAATGTATGACTTATCTGATATAGCTCCGAATGGACACTGATATGCGCAGGCTCCGCAGGATATACATTTGCTATAATCGATTGCTGCAGCCTTCTCATCGTTGATAGAGATTGCATTTACCTTGCAGGCTACCTGGCAAGGTCTTTTTCTGTTGGCGATAGCTGAATATGGGCAGACCTTTGCACACTGTCCGCACTCTACACATTTTGACTTATCTATGTGAGCGACGTGATTATGGTCAAATGATATGGCTCCCCTCTTACAGGCTTCTTCGCATCTATGAGCAAGACATCCACGACAGGAATCTGTAACTTCGTATCCCGCTGCCGGACATTCGTCGCAGGCTGTCTCGATAACTTCTATGACGTTATCGTTATTCAGGTCGCCTCCCATAGCAAGCTTTACACGTTCGCCAAGGATGGCGCGCTCCATGTATACGCAGCAACGCATGGTTGGTGTCTTTCCTGGAACGATTGTCTTCGGAATGTCCATAATATTTTCCAGGAGTGCATCCTCCCAGGCCAGTCGAGCAACTTCCTTCAGTACTTTGTATTTCAGTAACTGAACCTTTGTATCGAATTTTCTAGAATTGTCCATGATAAACTCCTGTGATTTTAAAAATATGAAATCTTAATCCTTTTTCCCATCTTGGTAAGTGACTCTGAGAGCACCTGTACCAGATTCATCTTTATGTTGAAATTGATTGGAAGATCCGGATTCTGATGGGCTGGATTTATAGCCTTACCCACGTAGAAATTAATGTCTGTGGCTTCTTCGAATAGTATTCTGCATATGAGTGATGCGCCGTCTGTACCATAGCCCCACTCTTCAAAGGATTCATTTTTCTCTAGATAATCCTTTGCATTTTCTACCACTTTATTCATAGTTATAACGCCTTCGGTAACTAGATCGACGCCTTCTATACTAGCGATAGGTGGTATGTTGCTTTTGTCGAAGCAAAGACTTGGAACAAGTGGCTTCTTCAACCACTTTGATACGATAGATGCGGTAGTTCCTCCGCTAACTATATGCTTACCTTCCTTTGAGAAGAAAAGACTCATCATTCTGTTGCAGTCATCTCTATTGGAAGGTGGACCAAAGAGAATATTTACTGGTTCTCTCTTTCTTATCTTTATAACGCATGCCGATGCATCGTCTCCCGGATTATAGCCATATAGCTTATCGACCTCGTCTATCAGCATGGTTGAAAGTGTCTTAGCAGTAAACTTACCGACTGACATGGAACATAGATAGTCCGATATATCCTTCATCTCCCATCCGAAGTTGTAACCGAGTCCGATTCCTGCATGAGGACATCCGTCGCTCATTACAGCTATGGTATCTCCCTCCAGAAGATCGATGGTTGTCTTATATATAGTCTTGCCGTCAATATTCATTTCAATCTCAGGATAGTCCAGTGGCTTTCCATCTCGGATGAAGAGAACCTTCGGATTATCGTACTGAATGATCTCTACTGACTCGCTATTTATTATTCTTATTATCGTAAATGTTGAATATGCAACTTCTCTTACCGAACATACCGGAAGTGTTGCAGCTATAGTCTTAACGCATTCTTCTATAGGAAGTCCTTCTGCCATCATGGTTGATATGATCTTCGACGTAAGTGTCGACAGTATGCTGGCTTTTACGCCGCTTCCCATACCATCGGCCAGAACGATAACCTTAGAATCGTCATTTTGCTCTACTATATCTATATGATCCCCACACAGTTTTTCCCCAAAATGATTAATACTTCTATACCCTATATCCGCACATAGATTATTCATCCGATATAGACTCCTTTAGTTTCGTTAATGCAATCTTGGTTTCTGCTGCTGTCTCTCCAAGCAGTGATGCAATCTCTTGAACGATTCGCATCTGCTTATCTACAACCTTGTCGGCAACCTCTATGGTCTGTCGACTGATTTCCTCCTTCTTCTTATGTTCCTTTTCCTTTTCAGTGATGTCGGACATAATGCATATCAGCATCTTGCTGTCGGTATCGCGTACGATAGTCTGTTCTACATATTTGTTGTATTCAGCAAGATATGTTCTCTCGCCATATATCTGCTCTGGTCCCTTCTGAACCTTCATGAAGTTCGTAGGATCCAGGACTCTGACGACTGGTTCGCCGATGATGTCTGATGGACTTGGTATATTCATAATCTTGCAGGCAACCTTATTAATAAGCTGAACCTCAAGATTATCATTTACGGCGATAAGTCCATTAGGAGTATTCTTCACGATGGTATCCGAGAAGCTCTCGGCCTTCTCCTTAAGATAAGGCAGGCACATAGAGATATCGGCCTTTCCGTTGAAGATAGCTTTGGCCTTCTCTCTGCAGGTGTTGTAACCGCAGGATCCACAGTTAAGCTCGTCAGACTTTTTAGTCTTGCCCATCTTCTTTAAAATGTTATTTATCTCATATTCAAGTGGTTCGATGGCCTTCTGCTCTATAGGCTCGAAGACCTTCTTCAGTTCGTGAACTTCAGGCTGCTCTATATCAAAGTCACTGCTTCCTGCATAGTTCGAAACAGCCATATAATCTATTACTGGATTTCTAAAATGATTTGTCTCGACGTTGTGCTTCTTCTCCATAACCGGTCCACCTATACAGCTTCCGGCACATGCAGACATTTCTATAAAGCACTTCTCAACCTTTCCTTCGGATATATCTCTAAGCGCATCCATGCAGTTCTCAACTCCGTCTATAGCAAGATATGTATAGCCCGGAGCATCCAGAGCCATGGTCTTAAGTATTCCGCCCGTTGTAGGGAAGAATCTTGCCTTGCTCTTTTCTTCTGCATCTTGTTCTGGTTCCAGAACTACATTCATACGCTTGAACCATGCTGTTATTTCCTCGAAGGTGAGCGTAGCATCTACGTAATTCTTGTAGTGCTCCGCCTCATCCTTCTTGGCTACACATGGCCCTATAAACACAATTTTTGCGTTAGGGTACCTTCTTCTAATATCTGCCGCATGCGCCTGCATAGGTGATATAACATCTGCAAGATATGGCAGACAATTAACGAAATGCTTTTGTATCAAAAGATTTATAGAATGACAGCATGAGGATATAACTATATTTCTTTCCTCATCCTTTAGAATTCTTTCGTATTCCTTCTTAACTATAGTAGCACCGAGAGCTGTCTCCTCAGCATCAGCGAAGCCTATCTGCTTAAGAGCTTTTCTAAATGAGTTAATTCCAACTCCAGGATAGTTAGCAACAAAGGAAGGTGCAACACTTGCGATAACTGGTTCGTCTCCCTGCATGAGCACCTGAACCTTCTCAGTCTCGTCTACTATCTGTTTTGCATTTTGCGGACATACTACAAAGCATCTGCCGCAGAGAATACATTCATCATTTATGATATGGGCCTGATTGGCCGAGAAACGAATTGCCTTTACAGGACAATTGCGAATACATTTATAACAGTTTTTACAATTAGACTTTTTTAAAGTTAAGCAATCTTGCATTTAATCTCCTTCTCAAAAAAGCTCTCAGCGTTTTCCGGTGACACAGAATAGAACTCATTATCAATAGTGACGCATACACCTTCCTGACAATGTCCCATACAAAATGTTCCACCAAGTTCCACTACATCAGAAAGCTCATACTTACTTATAAGCTCCTGGAACTTTTCAACGACTCTTCTTGAACCTTTTATATGACAAGATGAACCTATACAGATTGTAACTTTCATTTGATAACTCCTTTGATAAACTCTTTTGATTAAATGTTATGAACATTTTCTAAGACTATTTTTGGGGTGCCTTCCTATACTCCTCGTAGATTTCAAGGAGTCTCTCTCTTGCATCCCTATGTGCATCAACTGACTTGGCAGCTGCTATGATTGGAATCCATTCATCTATCTCTTCCTTGCTTATCTTCATTTTTGTTCTAATAGATACAAGATACTTTTCAGCTAACTCCTTCTGATCTTTAACTATAAATGTAAGATAAGTATTTACGATATCGGCTATGCCATTTCCTTTGCAGACATATGACCAATCAACTATATATGCCCTATCCTCTTCAGTGATTATAATGTTCGTCGGATTAAAATCTCCGTGACATATATCATCTCTTTTTTCCATCTTAGCGAGCCTTGCGTGAAGGTCGAATCTAAGTGTTGCATCTAGATTTACATCACAGATTTTTGAATCAAGTTTATCTACTAGCTTATTCAGCTTCTCACATCTTTTTTCCATGATATCCTTATGGATATCTGTGAATCTATCGATATATCTATCTACTCTATCTGGATTTTCTCCCATAAGGGAATCCAGTGTTTTGCCCTTAACATACTTTGTTACGATAGACCATTTATCATCTATTTCTTTAACCTCTACGAAGTCCGGAACTTCAACCCCTGTCTCTTCGATACGGACATGATTCAGAGCTTCATTTACCACATCTGATTTCTTATATCCTTCATTAAATACCTTTATACATATTTCACCATTGCGATATACTGTCTTCGCATTTCTTACTGCGATTACTCTGTCAAATGTCATATTACTCCTCATTTCTTATCATGCATGTCTTTAAAAAAGATAGCGACAACGCAAGATTCTCATTTTTGACAAGTGTTCCTTCAGGAACATCAAGGGATGCCGGTGATAGATTCCATATAGCCTTTATGTTGCACTGAATCATCTTCGAGCATACGTCTTGTGCCTCGGACTGTGGTACGGCTATTATTCCTATCTTTATATCATTTGATCTGCAATACTCTTCTATGGTGTCCATCGAATATATGCATTTGCCGTTAGATAAGTGTTCACTGCACTTCTTCGGATCTATATCAAATGCTGCCTTTATATCTACGCCGAATTCGGTAAAACCTTTATAATCCAGAAGGGCTGTACCCAGCTTTCCTGCTCCGGCAATAATGGCTGAAACCTTACGTTCAACCCCAAGGCAATCCAGTATAGAATCTATCAGTCTCTCTCTGTTATACCCTATCTTCGGCTTCCCCTGATCACAAACTGCGTTAAGATCTTTTCGGACCAGAACCTCTCCCAGCTCTAGCTGCTTCGCGATCTGTGTAGATGATATGTTTTCAACCTTCTGTCTTTTTAGGAATTCCAAATACATCGGTAATCTTCCGAGTGTAGCTTTTGATATTTTATATGACAATCCGATATCCTCCGTTATACAACTATGCTTCTGTCTCCAATGCGAAAGAACTCTTCATTTTTAAACTCGATAGCGAATGATTCTCCTGTCTTCTTGCCATTATCATCCAGAGATGATAGGAGTACTGCTGTATATCTGTCTTTATCATTTCTTTCGACATATATACATGTAGGTTCAAGCTTATTAGTCAGATCATTTACTGCTACATGCTTTGTATGTTCGATATAGCTCTTGATCTTATCTGAGTCTGCTAAAAGGGAATCTGCTTTACCTAGAAATCTTTCAAGAGCATCTTTCTGAGAGTCGAGAAGTTTCTCTCCTACAAATACATCGTATTTAACTGGGAGTGTATACTCCTCGCCAAATACCTTAACATCTGCCTTCTTAATAATCTTGTTAATCCTTACTGTCATATTTAGCCTCCTTACTAAATCCGAACAAATCTTAACAATACGCATTGTAGCCGATGTATTTAAAAAACAGAATTATCAAAATGGTATATCGGTATATCAAATATCGGTATGCTATGTATCGATATGCATTGTAGCGAATAAAAAAATAGCCAGGCACCTTGCCTGACTATCTTCTGAAAACCCTTTATTTATAAGGCTTTTTACTTTACTTCACTTTTTCTTCTAGATTCGATAAGTTCCGATATAAATATCTTATCAAGTTTTGTCATATTGTAATCATTTTTGTAAATTAGTACATCTTTATAGACTTTTGTGTTGTCTACGCACTCCTTCTGAACCAGGTTATATCTCTCAAGAAGACTATCTGGAATCGGAGAAACCCACATGAATATCTTGTTGTTGTTACAGAGAAGATCGAACTGACTTCCTCTCTCAAAGACGAAGATTCTCTTATCAGAGACATCAACCATCTCTTCCTTCATGACGGTCGCTACCGGCAGTGTTGGAACATATGGATCTGCGTGAGCTATCTCAACATAGTCAGCGAGATCATTCAGCTTTATCTCATCCTTCTTCGCGAGCTCTGAATCCTTGTTCATAATAAGAACGTACTTAAACTCTGATACGAACTCGTGTCTCAGTCCCTTCTCTTCAAACATCAACTTGAAATGCTTATCGAAGTTGGATGCGTATCTAACTATTCCAAGCTTATAATCATTCTCCAGTATATTTCGTATTACCATATCATTGTTGGTCTCATTGTAGAAAACCGACGCTGATCTATCATCTAGATAATTGGAAAACTTTGCAAATGCATCTGCTATATAACTAGCTCTTGGCACGGATATAGAAAAGAGCTGCTTAGCAGGTTTTCCTGTCTTATATATCATTTCAATCTCATATATCTGATGAAGTATCTTCTTTGCGTAATTGATAAACTCCTCTCCTTCAGGTGTCAGAGTCATACCCTTCGCAGAACGAGCGAAGATACTTATACCGAGATCCGATTCGAGTTCCTTTATGGAACGACTAAGATTCGGCTGTGCTATCAGAAGCTTCTCGGAGGCCTTATTGATAGAACCTTCCTTTGCAACTTCTACAGCATATTTCATATGAAGAACATTCACGTCTTCGTCCCCTTTCAATTTACTCGGCGGCTTCTTCCTTGTGGGCAACTTCCTTCATATGGTACATAGCGTCATCCGCCATACGGAAGCATTCTTCGATACTCAGGTTACTGTCGGAAGCTACATTTACGTAACCGATACTAACACTGAGCTTAAATGGCAGCTCATAATCTGAAACCTGCTTCGCTATATCTTCGATAACATTTTTCTTAAGTCGATTAATGTTCTCGCAAAGCGCAGCTTCACCGATTATAACATACTCGTCACCACCATATCGAACCGCTTTCCATTCCTTTGGAATAGACTTCTGGAGCGCATGGGCCGTAATCTTGATAGCCATATCACCATGAAGGTGACCATACTTATCGTTGATGAGCTTCATACGGTTAATATCAGCAACCAAAATGATAGCTTTCTTCTTCTTCTCTCGAAGCTCCTCCAGATATGGAATCGCCAGTTTCTCGTAACCGAGACGATTAAGAAGTCCTGTCAGTTCATCCTTTACGGATATCTCTTCAAGCCTTCGGTACATATTCTCAAGTTTAATATTCTGGCGCGCTCTATCAAGTCCAGAACTTATATGACTCACAAAGGAATTAAGGTAGAAATCCTTGATTATTTTGTGATGATTTTTTATAACGAGGTAACCCTCGCAGTACTGTCTAATGTGAAGTGGAATAAAGAGATAAAGATTTGTCTCATCAGCTTTCGCGTTGTAGTAAGGAACTAAGTCCTTTGTATAAACGCTACCCCTCGGCATGCATTTTCCATTCACCATACAGAAGACGACATCCATCTTCTCACTATATCCCTCTATACGAAGCTTATCATCATCTTCAATAGAGTCCATAAATGTCTGATCTAGGCATATGGCAAAATCATCACCTGTATACGTATGATTCTTGGTCCATAATGCATTCAGATTGTCATGAAGACCTTCGATACTTTCAACCTGTGAAGTATATTCATCTATATCAAGCAAATGCCAGTCAAAAACCGTTCTCTCCAGTGGAAGACTGTATGTTCTTCTACCTGCTTCCTTCTGATTTATTAAATCCTCTGGACTAATAGGACATCCACAGCTCTCGCCTGGATCAAATGTAGAATTATATATAATGTCGGCCTGATGATGGCCATCATTCATAAGGCTCACCAAATGATCAACCGCCTGACGGCTTCTCTCATTCCAGCCTCTATCAACAGATGCAATAGTAGGCGAGAAGTAACTACCACTTAGCAGATTATCAAAGCCCGTAACAAGAACATCATCCGGAACCTTGTAACCGGCGTGATCAAGGGATAGACACACGCCCATAGCCATAACGTCATTTGCGCAAACAAATGCGTCTGGCAGCTTATCCATCTTCTCTAAGATTCCAGGCATAAGCTCCTGAATAATGGAAAAAGACCAACTTCCATCAACCTGTTTCTCAGGATCCATAGTAAGTCCATGCTTCTCCATAACCTCAACTACGGCATTATATCTGTCGTTACTCTCAGCATTATCGCTCGGACCACCAACCCAGAAGATATCCTTAACACCATGCTCGGTAATAAGATGCTCGGTAAGCTCCTTCATACCGTTGATATTCTCTGTCCTGATACAGTCTATATCATCTATCAACGCTTCAAGACAAACAGCAGGGATACCGACCTCAAGAATCTTCTCTCTCAGAATATCTATCTCACCCGAAACATATAGAGTATTTCCAAGCAGAAGCACTCCGTCAAACTCAGTAAGATCTGGAAGATTCAGAATATTCAGTTCACCCACAAGATTTTCATTACTCTTGTCGTAGGATGTATAATCTAGAAATACGAATACATCTATATGATACTGAGACGCAGCATTCTTAATCCCCTCAAGAACGAAGTCCAAGTATTCATCATTCCAGCCATTCGTAAATACAGCTATCTTTTTCTTCATAAAACTACCCCAAAAACAACCCCCATGTAAATCAAAGTCTATATACCGAAATTATACCATATTACTAGATAATTGATGCACTATTTTTTTATTTTTTCAGCAAGCCGCTAAGTTTTTCTGCCTCAACAATTTTCTGAACTGTTTCCTCGATTCCAAGTCCTTCCTCGGAAATGATGACATCCGCGTACTTCTTATAAAGAACTGAACGTTCATCATACAGGTCCTTCTTGCTCTGTCCCGGCCTCAGCACAACGCCGCGCTGCTTAACATGATGAAGCCTCTTCTCCAAGGTCTCATAATCAATCTCGAGATATACTACATGGCTTATATCCTTAAGATGTGCCATAGCCTTTTCACCGTACACAACACTTCCACCCGTTGCTATCACAGTATTCTCCGCCTCTAGCTCAGCGCATACCTCTTCCTCCAGACTGAGGAATCCCTCCAGTCCGTCTTCCGCTATAATATTCGCCAGTCGCTTTCCGGCCTTCCTCTGAATAATCAGATCCGTATCCACAAAATCCATTCCCAAAATCTTGGCAAGAATAACGCCCACTGTACTCTTTCCAGAAGTTGGCATGCCAATTAGTGTAATATTATTCTTTTTCATTTGTAATCTCTTTCCTCGGTTATGTCACTATTTTTTTACTGACCCCTTCGATTTGCTCGAATTTGACAAAACTGAGAAGGTCAGCAAAAAATGTGACACAATTATAGCACATTCGGAAGGAAAACAAAAAATGACAAGCTACTCAATACTTTGCATAAGGAGCAGCCTGTCATTTTGTGGGGAAGGGATAGGGTGTTTATATATTTATATATTTATATATTTATATTTTGTTTATTGATATTCGATGATACTCATAGGATCTATGAGAGTTCCCTTCTCATCGGTAACCTCTATATGTACGTGTGGTCCTGTTGACTCACCTGTTGAACCAACCTTGCCAATCTCTTCACCTAAGTCAACTTTATTACCTTTTGATACATTTGGCGCATCCTTAAGGTGAGAGTACTTTACTGTACAACCCTTTTCATTCTTTATAATAATGTAATTGCCATCTTTATCATCTTTGCCAACTTCTTCTACGGTTCCATCGTATAAGCTTACTACGACTGTTCCTTCTTCTGCAGCGATATCTACACCTTGATGTTCCTCACTGAACTGCCTAGTGATAGTTCCACTTCCTATAACTGGAAAATATATATTATGGTCTTCATTAGATGTACTGTTCGGTAAATCAACAGTATCTTGTAGATATAATTTAACTATATGAACTTCTGTTTTATCTGATGACGGATCCTTATATGAATATACTACTGACGGATCCTTATATGAATATTCTACGACTTCATTGCCTAGGTCATCCTTTGTTGTTGATGCAACTCCACCCGCTGCTTCTGCAGCTTCTTCTTCTGCTTTTGCTGCTGCCTCTGCGGCAGAAATATCTGTTACATATATTTCTAACGCTTGTTCTTCACCTGTCTCTTCATCGATGGTCGTCGAATGTGAAGCCACAAGACTTGCGAAATCCTCATTTGAAGCTGCTGAAACTAATTGAACTTCCTCGCCATCTATAATTATTTTATCACCAAGCTTTACAGTATCACCATCAGCTTTAAGAATATATACTACCTTCTTTGCGCCGCTGGTCTCTGTTCCATATATGTCGCTATCCGCTGCGTCTCCAACTGTTGATGCTTCTTCGTCTTCACTCGACGCATTCTCTTCATTTGACTCAGCTTCTTTAACCTCTGTAGAGCTTTCATTCTCATTTGCTGCTAAATCTTCTGTTATAGTTTCTTTGGTCTCATCTGTTGTCTGAGTCTTTGCTGTATCTCCTGAGTTATTCTTTGGTTTCTTTGGATATGTCAGGAAGCATATCGCAAGAACTGCGCATATAGCTACTGCTACTGCGATAATGATCTTCTTTCCTTTTTTCATAGTTAGTACGTTTTTAATCCTTTCATTTATACCAACTTCGCCAAATGCCACTGGGCACGCCGATATATATTTTCTCGGAATGCTGAGGTTCAGTAGCGCCTGCGAATAGTCTTTCTTCTTATCATAACCGATTTTCTTTATTACCTTCTCATCGCATGCAAGCTCGATGTCTCTGCAAAGCAGTATGTAGGCGAGCCAAACTAATGGATTAAACCAATACACTGCTGCGATGATAAATCCTAATGGTTTTACCAGATGGTCACGTCTGGAAATGTGTGCCCTCTCGTGACTGATTGACATATAGAGTTCATTTAAACCTAGTCCATATGGAACATAAATCCTTGGTCTGATTACTCCAAGAATAAATGCAGTTCCTGCGCTTTCTGACTGATAGATGTTATCTCTCAGAAGTACTGCATCATCTACTAGTCGTCTGAGTCTAATGTAGGAAACTAATGCATAGATTAGAAATGCAGCTACTCCGACTATCCATACGATAGATAGAACATACATTACGTCAATGCCGCCTAGAAAACTTACAGAGCCAGGGGTATTGATTGATTCTGCAGTATTTTCTGCTGTGTTTTCTGAAATTTTTTCTGCATTGTTTTCTGCAGCTACGCTGTTGATTGATTCTACAGTATCTACCTCGGCTACGTTACTTTTATCTGCCGCATTTTGGGCTGATGTTTTTGCTACTGTATCTTTTGCTGTATCTGCAGAATCTACATTATTAATATGCTCTGCTTTGTCGGCTACTTTGTCTGCTGCTTCATTATTTGAAGAAACTGTTACATACTCCCTTGCAGGAAGCAGGCTGAGCGGGCTTTCGATAGCAAATGGTATTGCAAGTCTTACTGCAACCAACAGCCACATCAGACATCTTACGAACTTTGGCATTTTCCTAAATATTAGGCGCACTAACACACATACTATGATCAGTATGCCGGCCGAAATGCTGATATTAAGTATTCCCGTAAAAAGTTCCTTCATTTATATAACTCCACTTAAAACTAGTATTAATAGTTCGTCCCTTTTACTCTTTGAACTCGTCAATCATTTTCTGTATCTCGTCAATCTCACTCTTCGATAGCTTCCTGCCCCTGGTGAAAGCTGCAAGGAACTGAGGTACATTTCCCTCAAATGTTCTCTCTACAACTTCGTCAACCTCTGCGGCCTGAACTTCTTCCTTAGTAACGAGAGATGTTATAACAGCATTTTCGCTCTTTATTACGCCTCTCTCAGTGAGTCGCTTGATGACAGTATAGGTAGTAGCTTTCTTCCAGCCGAGCTCAGCTTCGCATAGCTTTGCAAGCTCCGTGCTTTTGATGGGTTCATTTTCCCATAGAATCAGGCAAAACCTATATTCACTTTCAAATACCTTAGGTGTGTTCATGATATACCTCATTTGTTTCAAACATGTATCAATTGATTCGATTCATTTGCAAGATGAATCATTGGTGTGTACACATAAAAGTCGAACGCGTTAGACCTCTACTGATTTGAAGTCTAACACGTTAGACCAAACTTGTCAATTTATTTTTTTCATATTTTTATAAGCTGTGAGGCCAGTATTTTAGCCATTTTTGATTACATTTCAAAAATTTTTAAAAAATTTAAAACTTTTTGGATAGATATCCAATGCAGTGGTCGTATATATTAATAGCAGCTGCAAAAAGCAAAAGGAGAAAAGTCGTGTATAAGCCAAGAAATACTAAAATCACAGATGAGAATTTTGTCGAGCGCCTTCGCTGCAAAGATGAGCGAGCCCTCGAGTATATTATAGAAAGATATGGTGGCCTACTATATTCGATAATCCGTAAGAAACTTAGTTTAATTCCTGATAAGGTGGATGAATGTTTCGACGATGTATTAATGAAGGTATGGGATCACGCTGAGGATTACGACGAAGCGAAATGTGAATTCAAAGGATGGCTGGCAGCAATAGCCAGATACCAAGCTATAGATTACCTCAGAAAAGCCAGGCGTGAGGAGTTCGGTGAATCGTTGGATGAGATAGAGATAGAACCTGGAGCAAATGATGATAGATTTCGAGCTATCGAAGATTCCATCGATAACGAGTTTGAACAGCTTATCTCCTGCCTCTCCCCGGAGGACCGAGAAATCTTTCGCCGAATCTATAAAAAAGGCGAAAGTATGGATGAGATAAGTCGTGACATGAATATCCCGAAAGACCAGCTTTATAATCACGCATCCCGTGGAAAGAAGAAAATCAGGAAGTTTTATCTATTCAACAAGGAGAACTCTTATGAATAAGGATAATATATATAAATATTTTAATGACATTGAAACAGATTTCAGTGAGTATGAAGAAGAGACTCTCTCTCCAGAGGAAGTATCTCAGATCAAATCACGTGTATATAGAAAAATGAATCTCAGTAAGAAAACTAATAACAAAACCCTTACTTGGATAGGCCGAGCTGCAATTCTCTCAATTTGCTGCCTCGCTATTGGTGGCGGTGTATATGCAGCTACAACACTTAGAAAGAATAACGCTTACAACCTTCGTATTAAGTCTACTGAGTCAGAAATTGTAGCTACAGAAGACAACAAGGTTACTAAGAAAATCCACGATGAAGAAACAGGTGGTGAGCTTACCTACGATGTATATGCTTCTGCAACAGATGCAGATTCTGCAGAAGGAGCATCTCTAGTTCGTATAAGCAAGAAGGATGAATTAATCTATATGAACGTAGACATCAAGCTTGATGACATCAGCAAGGTTGAATCATTTAGAGAAAGCCTTGACTATCTTGTAAATGAGGGACATGCAAGTATTGCATCTCCTGAAACATTCGATGATTTCACAGTATCAGCAAAGCTTGAAGATACTGAAATGTTCTCTTATCTAAATAACTACAGTGTATCAGGAAATACTCTATCACTTGAAGTAGTAATGGATACACTTATGACTGCACATTTTGGTGAGGATACTGATGTGTTCGATGTAGAATATGATCCACAAACTGGCCCAGCATCATTATCTCAGGAAGACTATGAAAAACAGGCTGAGTATATGGATAACTATTATGCATCTCTGCCAGATCCATTAAATAGTTCAATAAGTCTTGACATTTTCCTCGGTGGAGATCTTGGTGAAAATTACTCTTTTGTAACAAGTCTTGAAGGTAACTATGAGAGTGGAGAAAATGAAACTCATGAATTCGATGGCGGCAGTGCTACGATTGAATGGTATGGACAGAAGCAATCAGTCACTATCGACAGTTATTCTATAGAGGCAAATGGTCTTCAGGTTTATGGAGAGTATACTGAAGAGCCAGACGAAGCTGCATATGAGACAGAACTTGCTAATCAAGGTCTCTTTGCATACGATGAAGAGCTACGAATCAGAGCTTGGGATGATCTTGGTAATACATATCTCTTAGAAATAGATCCAGGTCCTGCTTCGTACATTGATCCAGTAACTGGATATGGAATATATGATACTTCTACTTTTGTTGCTTCAATTTGCGATGATGGTTATGCCCTAGGATGGTATAAAGAAGTAACAGGTATTGAATACTCTTCACAGTGGGCTGATGGTATCTCACAGATAACAATAGCTATTGAAAGATTCACAAGAACAGAAGACGGAACAACTAGAGAAGTTACAGCAACATGCGAGCTAGTATCTGACCCAGTTACAATCGACCTTCAGTAATAAAATGAGTCACTTCCCACGTCCGACGTGAGGGTGACTCAAAAATGAGTCACCTTTACGTCGGACGTAAAAAGTGACTCATTTTTTTTAGAGAAGTGTGACTTTATTTCTTCCTTCATCTTTTGAGGTGTACATTGCTTTATCGAGTCGATTAAATGCATCTTCAAAGTTGTCGCTTTCCTTCAGCTCTGTGACACCTATCGAACATGAGATATGTCTTATCTCTGAGAACTCATACTCGTCTACTGCCTTGCGAAGCTTCTCTGCCTTATCGCGAAGCTCTTCGCCGCTCTTTCCATAATAAATGATGACGAACTCTTCACCACCCCAACGACCTACTGCTGACTTCTCGTCTGACACGGAATCTTTAATTATCTTCGCAAAGGTCTTAAGGGTTGTATCACCAACTGAATGGCCATATGTATCATTTACCTGCTTAAAGAAGTCCAGATCAAGCATCATAAGTGATACTGGTTCATGCGACTTCTGACTCAGGTCGATAGCATTATACAGCTCAGTTTCGATACCGCCGTGGTTATATACGCCTGTCAGCGAATCCATTAGCGCAAGCTCTTCATACTTCTTCAGCGCTGAGAGCAGCTCAACTGAATTGTCGTGAATATTCTGAACCATGAATACGAATCTGTAATCGTCTTCATTATTCGTCTCTGCGCGGCTGAAGATAAGCTTAACCCAGATGTACGTTCCTTCCAGATTCTGCATCATGCAGTCAAATGAAGCTGTTCGACCTGGTGTAAAGTTTTTCTTGAGATACTCTGGATCCGTGCGGCGCAAGAACTGCTCCTGGTCCTCCGGCCAGATCATATTTACGATCATTAGACGCCATTCGGAATATTTGATACTAGCATTTACCGTATCGTCGGATATCTCGGTTATGCTGATGCTGCTGGTGGTATCATGTACAAGATCGATGTACATAGAGAACAGAAATGTATTCTGTATGGTATTTACCTTCTTGGTCGTAGAGTATTCTTCTTCATACTCATTTGCATCAAGCTCATCCATTATGAATAAATACTTCTTGGGATTTGGAAGTGGATAAACAGACATTTGAACCAAATGAGGCTGAGAATCTCCCTCCAGCATCACCTTAACGCGGCGGCTGTACTTTCCGTGGAACTCGCCGTACGAGGATATAAAGACACGATAATCCCCTGTGATTTTCTCATTTGACTCATTGAAATGAAATACAAGTTTTTCGATTAGATCGAGATAGCTTCCTTCGCCATCTATAAAACTCTCGAACATGCCTTTTCTGAGAATGGCTCTGTACTCATTTGTCTCAGAATCAGCAACAACGACTGCGTCGACATTTTCCTGAATTAGCTCAGAAATGTCCTGGATAGAGTAATCCCCTAACGCCTTGTCTACCATATTACGTCACCCCTAAGCAAATAGATTTGAATTAATTCCTTCCCCCAAAAATCAACTCATAGAATAATTTTATATCATCACTCCCAAATCATCAAGAAAAATGAGTCCTACTCTTCGTCATTTTCGTCGCCGTCATTTTCACCATTTTGACTATAGCCTTTAATTGCCATATTCACGAACATTATGAAAAGCTTGAAGGCATATAAAAAGAACAGACATATAAAAGTCTTAGCAAATATAAGTACCCATCTACTATCAATCATACTATCTATTCTAATTAATGTACTGAAAATAGTTTCAGCTAATGATGCGAGTAATAACAGGGCAATATTCTTCCACATTGCTTTAGAATCAAAATACTTTTTTTTCATATTTTCCCTCCGAATAAATACTTTTAAATTAACCTTAAACCTTTTTTGATTTCGCTATGTGCCATTATATCACAGCGTAAATTAATAATTTTGCACAAATAATCAAATCTGCAAGACTACGAAGTAGTCTTGCAGAGCATGAGTCACCTTGCACGTCGGACGTAATTGCTGACTCATTTTTGAGTCAGCAGTTACGTCCGACGTGCGAAGTGACTCATTTTCCCGATAGAGGTTTTAGGTTTACTTTGAAGGCGATGAAGCGTTCTGTCTGCTGCTTATCAAACTTGATCATGTAAGCCTGCATTTCCATATCCAGTGCAGTAATTGTGCCCGCACCGAAGATCATGTGTTCAATCCTTGCTCCTTCTTCGAAGAGTTCGGACTTATCTTCCTTCTTCAGATGCTTCGATTCCAGACGGATATAGTCCCTCGCCTCTTTCACGAGGGCTTCGTCAGGTTCATTTACGTAGTCGACATCGCCGCGGTCCACCTCCAGAATAAATCTGGATGGGAATCTTGGAGAGCTGTCCAGGTTACGTCCCTGCGCCTCCGTTAGATACAGGCGATTCTCTGCTCTCGTTATGGCGACAAATGCCAGGCGGCGTTCTTCTTCCATGGCCGCCTCTGTTCGAGTCTTCTTCGAAGGGAAGACGCCCTCATTTAATCCACATATAAAGACGTACGGAAACTCAAGTCCCTTCGCCGCGTGGATGGTCATAAGCTTCACTCGATTCTTCGTATCCTCGAGGTCGGCATTTGTATATAAAGCGATATGCTTCAGGTAACTCTCCAAGTTCGTCTCCTCGCCGCAGGTTACCTCGTAATCATACACGGACTGCTTCAGCTCAGCGAGATTGTCCAGTCGCTCCTGGCTGCCCTCTGTTCGAAGCAATTCCTCGTATCCACTCTTCTCAATAACCTCGCGAAGTAGCTCGGATATTGGCTTATCGTCCATGTTCTCCTTCAGCTCGTCTATCAGCGCAATAAACTCCCTGGCCTTAGTTCCGCTGAAGATATCATCCTCCACATGCTCCCGCAGCGCCCTCATCAGCGGAAGTTGCTCGTCCTCTGCAATTTTCTCCAGGTACTTCATTCTTCGTTCGCCAATATTACGCTTCGGTACATTTACCACATATCTAAATGCAAGGTCGTCGCCGCTCACCAGAAGTCGGAGATACGACATCGCAACCTTTATCTCAACGCGGTCGTAGAACTGAACGCCGCTATAAATCGTGTATGGAATCTTATTCGCGAGAAATGCCTGTTCGATAGGTCTCGTGAGGAAATGAGATCTATACAGGATAGTTATATCGCGGTACTCGAGTCTTTCCTTACCTGCCAACTCACTCGTCGAACCATCCGTCTCACCTACTAGTCGCGTTATCTCTGACGCGATATAGTCTGCCTCATCGTCCGAGTTCTCCGCAAAGAAAACCGTAGATCTATCGCCATGTCCGCGCATTGGAAGGAGATCCTTCTTCTCCCTGGTTTTGTTCTTCGCGATAAGGTCATTTGCGACATTTAGAATCTCAGGAGTCGAACGATAATTCTCATTCATCATTATCGTCGTCGTGCCCGGGAACTCCTCATTAAAGTTAAGAAGATATCTGATATCCGCACCACGCCAGGTGTAAATCGTCTGGTCCGGATCCCCCACCACAAAGAGATTCTTGTGATAGTCCGCCAGCACCTTCATCAAGTCGTACTGCGGCTTATCGATATCCTGAAACTCATCAATCATTATATACATCAGGCGCTTCTGCCACTTAATACGCGACTCCTCACTGACGCGGAACACATATAGCGTGAACAGGATCAGGTCATTATAATCCAGGCCGAAGCACTTCTTCTGCTGATACAGATACCCATAGAAAATGATATCATCCGTCGCAGTCTTACTAAGATACTTCTCCTTCAGCTCCTCCACCGACATGTTGAAGATATCCTCGTAATAATCTGGAATCTCGAAGAGCTTCTTCATTTCTATCATGTCGCGCGCTTTGCTAAATGTCTTGTCTCTCAGTGTAAGTCCGCGCTCTTCGTAAATGATGGAAAGCATAGCATTTATATCAGAATTATCCAACACCAGAAATGATTTCGGATACTGGAAGACGTAACTTTCCTCCTGCAGAACATTAGCGCAGAAGCCGTGGAAAGTGTTGATATATCCTGTGTCCTTGTCGCCGGTTAGACGATGTATACGGGCGCGCATCTCATTTGCGGCCTTATTCGTAAATGTGACGCACAGTATATTCCCTGCAGGAATACCCACCTCGTTCACAAGGTACGCGAAGCGATGCGTAAGCGCTCTAGTCTTGCCGCTTCCCGCTCCCGCTATGACCCTGATATAACCCTCAGTGGAGGTCACTGCCTCCCGCTGAGAGTCATTCAGGTTTTCTAATATATTTCCATCATAAAAATCAATCATAACCTTATCCTATAACAACCAAAAACTACAAAAATCATTATTCCATATCTCCCCTCAAAATGCAAAAAAAATGAGTCAATTCGGCTCAAAGCCAAATCGACTCATTCTAATTTCATTATTTATCAGTCCATACACGGATTGGTTCTACGTCATAGTAAACGATCATCGCGTCGTACATATCTGTAGGCTTATACTTTATAGTATAAGTGGCCTTCACGAACTTGTACATTATGGAGTCCGTCTCTCCGACAGAACCTGTTCTAATATTTTCATTTATCTTCTTACCAAGGTCGCTGCTCGCGTCAACCTTGCTGAAATCTACATAGTACTTATCTTCAGGAAGATCCTTAACCTGATAAGCTATAGGATCGTCTGAGCAGAACTTTCTGTCAATTCTGTCCCTTGCGCTAGTCTTAGGAAGGCTTGTCACCGAGTAGTAAGCATCTGTTCCGATAGCGAAGTACTTATCGCCATATTCTTCTGCAAGAAATGTACCAAGAAATGTAGCTACCGAAGAATGATTTCTAGTCATATGTCCGTTGTGACAGCTAATCATAACAGCGCCGTTATGCTCTCTCTCTTCAACCTCAAGGAACCAGTCCACATTTGTCTTCATATATGTGTCTCTTGCTTTGTTGGAGCAATTCTCCTTTGCTCTGTAGCTGGCAAAGAACTTAAGATTTTCTGCCGCATACTCAGCGAACTCAACCTCTGCTGCGCCCACTACCTCTGTGTATGCGTCCTTATTAGCAGCAATGTCGCCCTTAATCTCATCCATTAGATTAACGGCCGCTTCGTAGTTAGAGGCCTGGAAATCCTCGGCTGCTTCACCCATGATACTTGTTAATTTTTCTGAATAATCATTATACTTTGTCTCGTCTACTGCCTGGTAGAACTGTTCCAAATAAAGTACAGTATCTTCATCATACTGTATATCCATACCGTAAAGTCTTACCTTATCATCCTCGGCTGCAGTCTCATTATAATCATGCATCCACTGAACCAACTTACACATCTCATCAGTTTTATATAGTGTATATCCCAGGTGAAGGGTCGCTTCCTCAGCTGTGCCTTCGCCGCCCTGAATATACTTGTTAGCTATAGCGCATCCGCCCAGGTCGCCTTCTAGTATGAGGGCTCTGACATTTGTCTTCTCAACGAGCTGCTGGAATACCTCCAGTTTAAGCTCCTGGAATTCTTTATTACCATGAGCTGCCTCACCAAGCGCAACGATCCTTGTTCCCTCAGGAATCTCGATACCATCGATGGTCGTAACCTGAGATTCGAAGTCCTTCATCTTTGCAGGCTTCTTCAGCTTAAGCACCGCAATAACTGCTGCGAGCACTACCACTGCAAGAATCACCACGAGCACTACTTTCTTTCCGCCGCCAGACTTCTGATTACCTGATTTCTTTTCAACTACTTTTTCTGCCATTTTAATGTCCTCCTTTTTAGTAATGCAAAAAAAATATATAACAACCTTGACTACTTTAAGCCAGGTTTGTTGTAAACAAGCAAATCTCTGTCGCGAGTGGAAGATAGTTTAAATCTCACGAAGTTTATATCCCGCGAAGGTTAATAAAAACAAATAAGTGACAGCAGTATCATGTAGCATATTGTCTTCGGAATCATCAGCATACCGAGCTTCGGATTCTCCTTGCCACGCAGCGCCACCGGCATGTAGCAGACAAAGCTCAGTATCGTTAGAATTATAATACTCACATAAAAGAATGCCGGGTAATTATCCGCGTGCAACAGAACATTCAGATATCCGAGCACCGTAAGAATACCTATCAGAGCAAATGGCACATTTCGAATGATCGCCCACTTCCGATTCGGCTCCCTTGTGTACCATTTATTCCAAGGCAGCAGCAGTATGAAAAACCTTATTATCGTAAGGTACAATATCCACCTTTCGATCCCAAGGTTATACTCAAACTCGTTATACTCCAGCGTGTCTCCCATTCCCATAAGTACGTTATAGAAAAATGTCATCGTTATCGAGGAGATAAGGTTACCCAGTCCCAGGAATAAATCCTGCTTCCACATACTTCCTCGGAAATCCACGATAATTCTCGGGATCAGGTGAAATGCATCGCCTCCCACCAGAAGCGCGCCCATCATATATCCAAATCCCCACTTATAAATATACATATATTCGGGAGCGACAAATATTTCTCCCACCGACGCGATTCCCGCCTCATATTTATTCTTCATAATGAGAACTATCGCAAATGTGTATATAAGATACACTATGCAGAAGATGCCCTCTCCGAGTCTCGCTCCAAGAGGACGTTCCTTTGCAACTTCCACATATTTCTTTGTATTATCTAATTCATTCATATTGTTAGAATCTTATCTTCTTTATAATCGCCCTGCCGTTATCCTTCAGCCATTTCTCATGCAGCTTATAATCCGGAATAAGCTTGCTGACCTCTGCCCAGAACTTCGGCGAATGATTCATTTCTTTTCTATGACATAGTTCGTGTACCACCACGTAATCTAGCACCTCCGGCGGCGCAAGTAGCAGCCCTACATTGAAGTTGAGATTTCCCTTCGCGCTGCAGCTTCCCCATCTGCTCTTCTGATTTCGAATGGTAATTCGCCCGTACGTCACCCCAACCAGTGGAGCGAAGTGCTTAACTCTTTCGGGGATTAGCTGAGTGGCCCGTTCTGCAAGTTCCCTAACCTCAGCCTCTGTCATCGGAACTATCTCTTCTTCTTCCTTTTGATTCTCTGCGACCTTCTTCAGATTCTTCTGGATCCAGTCCATATTTTGCTGAACAAACTCTTCAATCTCTCTGTTTGACATACGCATTGGCGCTCTTACCACCACGTCATTTAGCCCCAGGACCTGAAGAGCTACCGTCTTTCGACGACTTCTTATCACTCTAACATCCATGCACTAATAACTACACCTTATCATCTTTACATTATCATCCATGCACTTAAATCCATCTATGTCTTAGTTATCCTGCGGGATCAGACGAATTAATTCTTCCTTTGTATTGAGGGATGGTTCCTCCAATACCTTGTCTAGAAGATTCGCGAGGATTCGACCCATTTCCGGGCCAGGCTTTATTCCGAGCTTCATCAGGTCCGCTCCACCTATCGCCAAATCCTTCAGCGACAGCGCGTCACCTTCATCTATTATCTCGTCGTGATACTTGATAATATCCTCCAGCACCTGCTTCTTCCAATCAGCAAGATGGTCGCTCTGGCCCGCCATGTCGCCGCGTCTTATAGCAACGTAACTGTCAAAATACTCCGCACCCATTTTGCTGAGCATTCTTCGAACTGATTTTTTCGTCATTTTTCCGGAAATGCCATAATCGTGCCAGTACACTATCTTCCTAACGTCACGAATCGTGTCATTATCCATCTTAAGTCTGCGGAGTATCGGCTGTGCCATCTCCTCACTTCTCAGTGCATGACCCTTGAAATGATCCACGCCCGCCTCGTCTGTGGTCTTGCAGTCAGGCTTTCCGATATCGTGAAGCAGCGCAGCGTATCGAAGCGTCTTGGTAGCTGGTACATTTCTTATCACTTCCACCGTATGTCTTCCAACATCGTAGCGGTGAAATGGGCTATTCTGCGGTGTCTCCATCATCCGATCGAACTCCGGAAGTATCACCTTCGTGATGCCGAGCTCGTACATATCTATAAGTCTCTCTGGGTGAGGTGACACGAGCAGCTTCGTGAGCTCCGTCTCGATTCGCTCGGCGCTGACCTTCGCAAGCTCAGGTGCATGCTTTGCCGCCGCCTCCCTCGTCTTATCTTCTATCTCAAATCCAAGCTGCGCCGCAAATCTCACAGCTCGCATTATCCTCAGCGCATCTTCGTCGAACCTGTCGTCCGCTTCGCCGACGCATCTGATGATGCCCTGTTCCAAATCCTGAGTTCCACCGTAGAGATCTACTACACCCGTGTCATCATTATAAGCCATCGCATTTATCGTGAAGTCACGTCTGAGAAGATCCTCAGAAAGCTCTCTCGTAAATGTCACGCCATCCGGTCTACGATGATCGGTATACTCTCCGTCGATTCTAAATGTCGTAACCTCGTAGCCCTCATTTTTCAGCATAACGGTAACTGTACCGTGCTTCAGCCCTGTATCCACCGTGCGCTTAAATATATCCTTCACCTCGTAAGGCGTCGCCGATGTAGTGATATCCCAGTCATTCGGCTCCCTGCCGAGCAAACTATCCCTGACGCAGCCGCCCACCGCGTAGGCCTCGTATCCAGCCTCCATCAGCTTTCCTATTATAAACCTCACATCCTGAGGCATCTCAATCTTTATACTCATCTCAAGTTCCAATCTTTTCTTTGTTTACTTTCTTTTCTTCATTAATCGCTCTTTTAATTGTGTATTATGCTTTTACTTTTTATTCTAAATCCAGATTCAAACCTCTAACACCGCAACGCCTATATTATATCTTAGAATGAGTCACTTTGCACGTCCGACGTGGAGCTGACTCATTTTTGAGTCACCTCCACGTCGGACGTAACAAGTGACTCATTTTAAAAAAAGTCACCCAGCTCTTCAGCTGAGTGACTCTTTGCCCCCCTGCAAATGTTATTCTTTGGAAATAACAATTTTGCCATCTACTATATCAATCTTTACTCGGTTCGAATCGATACCGACTGCTTCTCTCATTTCTGCCGACAGACGAACTCGACCTGCCTTATCAAGAATAGAGAACTCCTCGTGCGAATCATTTTCAGAAGACGAAACTCCCGTTCCAGCACCGAGTCCCGCATTTGCCTCTTCCACCGCAGTGCCTGGCGCAAGACCTTCCTTCAGCATGGTCTCGCCTGCCTCAATCTTGCGACGATACTCATCCTTCAGGATACGCTCGGAACTTATCTTTCCATCTGAAATCATAACAACTCGGTCAACTCGGTCGGCAAGGCTTATATCATGTGTAACAATGATGATTGTTACGCCCAGCTTACGGTTAATTTCACGGAACAAATCCTGCAGCATGATAGATGTCTTTCTATCCACCGCACCGGTTGGCTCATCCATCAGAAGCAGCTCCGGCTCATTTACGAGTGCCGTTGCAATCGCAACTCTCTGCTGCTCACCACCTGATAGCATAGTCGGAAATGCTTTCTCCTTGTGCGCTAGTCCTACGGCATCAAGCATCTTCAGCGCACGCTCCCTCTTCTCTTTCTTAGTCAGTCCAGTAAAGAGAAGCGGCATTTCTACATTTTCAGCAACCGTAAGATAATTAAGCAAATTATCTGTATTCTTCTGCCATACAAATCCTATATGATCACTACGGAACTTTGCAAGCTGCTTCTCGCTCAGCTCCGCAATGTTAACTCCATCGTAAGCTACATAACCAGCACTAGGCTTATCGAGTGCACCAAGAAGATTCAGAAGTGTAGACTTACCACTTCCTGACTTTCCTATGATAGCCGTAAGCTCGCCACGCTGGATTTCAAGATCAAGACCCTGCAGCGCCATTACCTCGATACCCTCTGACTTGAAGATACGAACAAGGCTGTCGCACTTGATGTAAGGAACATCCTCATCATCCTTCTTCTCGCCATTTGCTTCCGCCGCTCCTTTGCCCGCCTCAGCATTCTCAGTTGATTCTGCTGCTTTGTCTGAGCTGGTTAACTCGCTTGCTTCTGTCGCTTTGTCTGAGCTGGTTGTCTCGCTTGCTTCTGACGTTTGGGCTGGGCCTGATATCGCACTTACTTCAGTTGCTTGGGCTGGGCCTGCTGTCGCACTTGCTTCTGCTGCCTGGGCTGAGCCTGCTGTCGCACTTACTTCAGTTGCCTGGGCTGGGCCTGCTGTCGCACTTACTTCTGCTGCTTGGGCTGGGCCTGCTATCGCACTTGCCTGACTCTTCTCGCCCATCACGATAATCTCAGGAGCATTCTTCTCCCCAGCTGGATTCTTATCTTCAGTTTTCTTCTTAGAAAATAATCCCATACACTTACCTTTTCTACTTCTAATTCTCTTTCTCTATCTTTTATATTTTTTTTCTTTTATATCCTCTATGTTTTATATGCCTTTTCGCTTCTAGCGAGCTTGCTTCTGCTTGCCTCCGGCTAACATTTCAGCTAAGTTTGCTTGTTTCGTATGCCTTTTTGCTTCTAGCGAGCTTGCTTCTGCTTGCCTCCGGCTAACATTTCAGCTGATTTTGCTTGTTTCGTATGCCTTTTCGCTTCTTGCGAGCTTGCTTCTGCTTGCCTCCGGCTAACATTTCAGCTAATTTATCCTGTTCCGTATGCCTTTTCACTTCTTGCGAGCTTGCTTCTACTTGCTTCCGGCTAACATTTCGGCTAAGTTTGCTTGTTTCGTATGCCTTTTCTCTTCTCGCGAGCTTGCTTCTGCTTGCTTCCGGCTAACATTTCGGCTGATTTAACCTGTTTCGTATGCCTTTTCTCTTCTCGCGAGCTTGCTTCTACTTGCTTCCAGCTAATTTCCAAGAAGTTTTCGCTCTAGAATTAGCTGTTATGGCTTTTCGCTCTAGAATTAGCTGTTTATATGTCTGGCACTGGTTTTATTGACGCTGATTCAGTTAGCGCTGATTCGGTTAGCGCTGATTCAGTTAGCACTAGCTCTGTTAGCACTAGCTCTGTTAGAACTGGCTTGCTAATTCAGTTAGAGCTGGATTAGCACGTCGGCCAGCTCGGCCAGGCGGACGTCATGGGTGGTCATGATGACCGTGAGGTCATCCGTACGCGTCATGCTCTTGAAGAGCTCGGCGATGTAGATACCCGTGGTCGTATCAAGCGCTCCGGTAGGCTCGTCGGCGAAGAGAATGTCTGGCTTGTGAGCCATGGCTCTCGCGATAGCGATACGCTGGCGCTCACCACCAGAAAGCTCCCCTGGGAAATGCTTCGCGCGGTCAGCGAGGCCTACTCGCTCAAGAACTTCCTGGATTCGCTCGTCACGGTTGTCTTTGTAATTCGCTGTACGAAGGCCGAAGTCGACATTTTCGTAGGCGGTCATTACAGGGATAAGAGCAACCGACTGGAATACGAAACCAATGTTGTAACGTCTAAGCTTCTCCTTCTCGGCAACACTCAGCTGAGAGTAACCTATAGGCTCTTCGCCATTTCCGGGATTGTAGATAATGTCACCGGAGGTTACGTCGTCAAGCGTACTAAGAAGGTTCATAAATGTGGTCTTACCAGAACCTGATCTACCCATCAGCATAATGAGTCGCCCCTTAGGGAACTCATAGTTGACGTGATCCAGAACAGTAAGTGTTTCGCCACTTCCTAAAGGATAGGCCTTTACCACATCTCTTGCAGAGAGGATGCTCGCCGGCATCTCCTCTGCACTAGATTTATCATTTGATTGCAATGAAGTTATATTATTCGATTGTAATGAATTCACATTATCCATATATACATCCTATAATTAATCGTCACCTAGTTTCAGGGCCTCGGTAATGTTGAGACCGCGAACGATTCGTCTGATCCAGAAGATACATACGAGCACTACGATCAGCAGCGTTGCCGCAAGTTTTATGAGGTCGCCGCCGTAGCTGCTTGTAAAGATGGCCAGGTTGTGCTTCTCTGGCAGGTATACCGCAGCGAAGACTCGAACGAAGAACTTGGAAGCAAGCGTACCCGCGAGTACACCAGCGAAGATAGACATCAGGGACAGGAATACCTGCTCCATTCCAAGCATGTTGTTGATCTCGCCACGACTGATACCCATAGCTCGGTAGATACCGAACAGCAGCTCTCGATCTCTGATAGATGTTATCCAATAAATCATATATCCGATGATACAAAGGATTAATGCAATCAAGAAGTCAGCTGTGAAGAGACCATTTGTGATCTGGATAATAGCTGATGATTTGTCTTCCCTTATCTCATCTCTCCAGGAGGTTATACTATCGGTATATCTAGCAGGATTTGCGTAATTTTCCTTGAGCATAGCATTTATGATATCAGATTCGCGTCCTGATATCTTCGTGCCATCTGCTGACTTGAACTTCTCCTTCAGACTGTCAGGCATCTTCACGCCATCCTCAGGAGTCTTAGCCCATACCTCATATGGAAGAACGTTGAAATGACTCGTAGCATTTCCGTAGTTGATTACCGCAAGATAGTTCTCACGCTCAACAAGCTTAGTCTTGCCATCAACGTCCTGATATTCATACACATACTTGTCGTAGCCAGGCCATGAATCAGTTATAGCAACGATCTTGAAATCCGTAAGCGCATAGGCCTTAGTAAGACCCGTCTGCTTTGGTGGGAGCATATCACATGATATCTTATCACCGATACTTAGCTCGAACTGATCAGCAAGATTCTTAGAGATAATAACGCCCTCAGGCTCAACTGCAAGTGCATTTAGATAGTTGTACCAATGCTCTTCCGTGAGACCATCCTTTAGAAATGCTGTCTCTCCGAACTCCTTCGTATGGATGCCCATCAGGGTTACGTCAGGAGTCTCCTTACCTTTAACCTTGAGAACAGCTCTATCGCTCATAAGAACCTTAGTTACAGAGGTAAATGTACCATCTTCCACTAGCTGATTATAAGCGTCAAAGTCAGGTTCGTTGAACTTCCATCTTCTGTCTTCAGGAGGACCAACTATCGTAGCAACCCAGTGTTCCTGGATTCGTAAATCAGCACCGCAGGAATACATGATTCTTTCCTCTTTGTTACGATTGATGGTACGAGCCATATTTGCATTAAAGAGACTCATGGCAACCGTCATAACAAGGAAGATAGAGATAACTCCCGATGCCTTTCTAGTCCTCAAAATCTGTATGAAGCCCGCGTAAGTAACAGGCTTAAACTTCTTGGCACCCAGCTTATAAACAATCTTCACTATGTAGAAAATGATACGAAGCATCAACATACCACAAGCGAAGAGGAAGAGGGTTGAGTTGATGAAGATGACAGGGTCGATTCCTTCACCATTTAAGACACCCTTTGAAAGAGTACCAACCTGCTTGTTGTAGTTATAGAGTAGGTACACAGATACTACAAGTAATGCAACATCTATAAAGTAGCGTTCCCAAGCTGGAGTTCCCGCACTCTTACGTCTGGTTTTCTTCTTCTTAAAGTAGAGAAGAACTGGCAGAAGCATGATAACTACTGCTATAAGAGCTGCGACAAGACCCGCAAATATCATAAGTATATTGAAACGATAATCCCTTACGCTTATACCTGAAGCTCCTATAGAGAATCCCATGAAGTCAGTTACGCCGGCAACCAGCTTTCCAAAGAGGAAGCCCACGATAAGTCCTACAGGAAGACTTGCACCCGCCAGGATAAATGACTGAAGTACATACATTCCGATTAGTCGAGCCTTTGACAGACCTCTGTTCTTCAATGTGGTCAGCTCACCGTCCTCAGAATCTATTATTCTAAATGCAATCATTCCAATGAAGAT
Organism: uncultured Lachnospiraceae bacterium; assembly: GCA_902760415.1. Classification (GTDB taxonomy): domain Bacteria; phylum Bacillota; class Clostridia; order Lachnospirales; family Lachnospiraceae; genus Eubacterium_Q. The sequence goes on along the minus strand of CACWGK010000001.1, from coordinate 37,848 downwards.
AAGTACAAGAATGATAAGTGGAAGAACGATAACATAGAGCATCTGCTCAACAGATCTACTATTCTTCTTGAAATCATTTATGATAGGAATGATCTCCTGCTTCAGGAACTCATCCTTCTTTTCAAACTGTCTGATGATACTTTCAACTCGACCAATATTTTGAGGTGAAACATATCTGTAATCAAATGACATATATAGATCGTAGTAAACATCCTTAGGATACTTCTTAACGATATTCTCGAAATCCTCTTTAGTAAGGATTGCTTCATATCCAACATTTGCAAGTGATACCTGCCAGAAGTAATCATCTGGTTTCTCAGTAATGATTCCGCTTACATAGAGAGTAACCAGAGGTTCCTCAGAAGTTTCACCGCCATAGATAAGCTTGTAGAAGTTTATTACCTCTCCAGGAACAATATTAAGCTTATCTGCAGTGTACTGACTTACAAGACAAGGCACTGCATTTTCTGGTATCTTGCATCCTGTTGCTGAATATTCGGAAATGTCTTCGTAGAGATCTACACCAGAAGCTATGTTGTAATGCTCTGATAGATCCGCTCCCGTTCCGCCAAGGCCTTCTTCCATGTAGGTGATATCGATATGACCTTTTTCACCATAGGAATATTCACATTCAGCATTTCTATAAGAGACAATTCTCTGTGTGTTAACTATAGGAAGATCAAGATATTTATTCCAGGAGGACTCATATGCATCCATATCTTTGGCGATAAAATCAGTAACCTTCGCCTCTTCCGATAGTTTATCTATATCCCCAACCTTAACTGTTCCCTGTCGATAAAGCATCATCGGGAACTTAAGATTCTTCTCCTGATAGCTCGTGAAGCCACGCTGTATCAGCTTTGCACGAGAACCCTCACGAAACATCATTATCATAGCAAATATCATGATGATAGCTATGTTACCGATCATAAGGCAGAGATATAACTTATACTTATTAAATATTTTCGTAATTATATATCTTAGCATTTCTTTTCTCTTTTAAAGGATAATTAATCTAACAGTTGACTATGTTACTTTAGTATCGTGTCACCAGCTTCAACACCATTTAGTATGTACTTAACCTTTGTTGCTGCTTCTGGATGATATACATCAACGTATTCCTTTACGATCTCTCCGTCTATAACTTTCCAGACGTAGTACTTCTCATTTCCGCTCAGCTGCGCAACCTCAACCTTAAGGGAAGCGGCAGGGATAACTACAACATCCCTGATATCACAGCTATAGAACGAAAGCTCTGTCTGCATGATGTCCGTCTCTGATAGCTCGTCATCCATCTCAAGGTAGAACTGATATACAACTGCCTTGTTAAATGGAGTCGACTGAGTAATACGTGGCTTTCCATCGTCAGAGAATAAGTAAAACTTATCCTTATATCCATTAAGTCCGATACAGGTACCTGTCCAGGACTGCTTCTTATTCTTCAGCTTTATAGAGGAGCCGAGCTTCGCACTTTCCATTTCTACTGCTCTGTTCGTAGTGCCCATCATGGCAAGAAGCTTAGTTCTTCCAGCATCATTTCCCTGAAGCTCCTCTGTCATAACAAAGGCATCCTTTTCAACAGCTCTATCTTCAGAATACTGAACAGCACTTATCTGACCTGGTCCAACAGAATACTCTACATAGTCTGACCTATCATCCTGCTTCTTCGTTCCTTTTTCCTTCTTGGTATACTCAGCAGATAAGATGGCGCGCTGTGCAGCGTACTCCTCACTTTCATAGGTCTCTTCATATGTAAGGATATCAAGTTCGCATTCCTTAATCTCAGCTTTATACATAGTATCGCGAACTGTCTGTTCGTCTGCATCTGTATTCGTGCTTGGTTCTAGAACATCCGGATCAACTCGGTCCGCGCCTCGGATCTCTGTCTCAAGATCCTTCTTGTTATACTGATATTCTCTGTTCGCTCTGGTTCTCTCTTGATCCAGATCAGATATATTCTCCTTTATCGTATCTAGCTCAGCTCTTCCAACTGAGGATTCTATAGAGAATAATGCGTCGCCCGTTGTTGCTTTTCCGATATCGTGAAGTCTCTTGTAAGTTCCACCAACCTCAGCCGTATATATCTCATAATATGGATAAGCAAAATCTATTATGTCTGTAGATAGTTCTTCTCTATAATCACCAATCGAAGCAACCGCAGTGTCGTAATTCTTCGGCATGAGCGCATCATTTTTATAGAAAATCAATTCGCCCTCTTCGATTCCAGATTTGATCTCTGTGTAGTACTCATCCGATACGCCAACTTCAACAATTCGCTTCTCGTTCTTGTCGCCTTCACCTTTTACATATACGAAGTACTCATCATTTTCATAGTTAAGCGAATCCTTGCCGACGACAAGCTTTGGTGTATCATCCTCTTCGAGGAAGAAGAGTACCAAGTCTGTTCCGAGAGTAAGAGTCGCTCCTGGAGCATCAAATGACATATCTGGATATTTCTTTATAGAATCAGCATAGGATATCTCTTCATTCGAGTACTTATGTTCAACCAGGTCAACCTTCTTGTTGTTGATATAAGCCCATTTGCTCTTATAATCACTTAGGTTATAGTGACCTATATTTGTGTCTTTCGTCTCGATGTAGAGATCGTTATAATCGGATATAACAGCGATATTTTCAAAAGGATTTACTGTATTTGTCTGTGTCATATCCTTGACAAATGTTACTCGTCCGGAATAAGGAGCTGTAAATGTATTGTTAGCCGTTTCTTCCTGAAGCTCCGCTATCTCACTTCTTTTCTCGCTGATAGAGTTATCTATAACTGCGAGATTATATCTCTGATTCTCCTGCTCTATAAGGATGTCCATAGTCTTTTTATTTACCAGTTCCGTATTCTGCAGGTACTGCTCAATCCTCTTCTCATAATCAAGCTTCTTGATTGTAGCATCAGATATATTCTTAGTTTTAGTTCTCTCTCTTGAAAGTGAGGCTATCTCATTTTGAAGAGTAGTTATCTGATCACTCTTATCGGATACTGATGATATAGCTATGACGTCACCCTTCTTAACATAGTCGCCGACACCGACCTTGATTTCTGAAAGTGTTATCGTCTTTTGTGCATAGACTGGATAATCCTTAGCTACGACAGTTCCATCATATTTTGTAATAGAACCTATAAGTCGCTTGCTGGCTGGACGATATGCATTTACCGAGGATACAGGTTCTAGAAGCTCTGGTACATCTGCTGTAACATTGCCGCATCCTGTAAAAGACCCAAGTGCCAGTATTACTTCTGCCATAACTAGAACAGCAGCTGTACGTACACGCATCTTCTTTTTTAGTTTAAGCCAATTCTTTCTCATATTTCCTTCACTCTGATTTTATGAATATTTCTCATTAATCTGGAATGCTTACTACATCCCCTTCTTCAAGTCCCGAGTTAATTACCGCATAGAGGCCAACCTGCTGATCAACATCTACCTTTACTGCTCTAAAGGATCCATCCTCCATCTCTTTAAAGACGAATGTTTCATCATCGTAGATAACAACCGCTCTTCTATCTACGTAACATACATTCTTTAGTTCTGGAAGCTCCTTACTAATAGTAAGTGTCTTATCCTTAAGAGTTTCATCACCCACAAGCTTAAAGTAAATCTTGTCATCAGTTATAGCATCTGTAGGAGTAGCACCCTCCTCAGTAGCATCACTGGCGCTTGCTTTACCCGTAGGATTCGGTATTACCTCTACCTCATACTCACTGAGGCTATACTTAGCTGCAAATCTATCTCCTATATGGAAATCTATATCTGCCGCAAATCTGGTCCTGTTTGTATCCATGTTCGGCTTTTCAGAACGGTCCAGGATATAATAACCATCATCTGTTACAACCTTTATGATCGGAGCTCCTGTAACCATGAAGCCGTCCTTAACCGAATCATTTACAAAGCTTACGACACCTTCTGTCTCGGATATGAGATTCATCTTGTCATAAGTATCAGCTACATCCGAGGCATACTCATTTGCCAGAGTTATCTCATCGTTCGTGTCTTCTATCTCATCATAGTAATCATACTCCTCATTTAATGCTTGAAGATTCTGATAATGTTCTCTTTTAAGTGAAGCTGTGGTCTTCGTTGATGACCATTCTTTTTTCTTCTTTTCAAGAACCTCTGATTTAAATGTAAGTAATGTATCTCCCACACCTACTCGGTCACCTTCTGATACACATACTTCATCTAGCTTTGCTTTATAAAGCATGTCTATCTCATCAAACTTTCCTTCTGCATAAGAATAAGTCTTTTCCTCAAATCCAGATAATTCTATATCTGCCTGGAACACTGGAGTGAGATCGCCTTTTTCAACTGTAACGGTTTCTCTCTCCTCTCCTGTATAGGATACGTCCACTGGTGGAACAAGCGGATCCATATCTGAATTACCACAACTGCTAAGTGTGAAAATGGCAGGTAGAAGAAGTCCTGCCAGAACAATCCTGGCAGAACTTCTTCTCCTTTTATATAGGCCATCATACTTCTTCATGAGTATTAATTACCCCCCGTAATAATATAAATCTACTACAGAACCATCCATAGCATTTATTGAGAGCATCGCTGAATCTATATAAGCATCTGAGGTTAATATAAATGTCCATGTAGGAATGTAAGAAAACTCTCCGCTTTCTGGATCATCACTGTAAGGAGTATATGTAAGATACATTCGATCTATATAAACTCCTTTTGCATTAAGTTCCATTTTGTCTTTATCAAACTTCTCAGCTAGTCCAGCTTCAACACTCTCTTTTATCTTGTCAAATCCAAGAAGATTTACATCCTCTTTAATATCTGTTATCTCTTCAGATATAGTTATATCAGCACCATAAAATCCCTTGCTGGTATACATGATCATACCAACATTTGGTGAATATACACTTATTCCATCACTTAAATCTGCTCCGGAATACACTCCACTTCCTAAAAATACTGCATATCCGTCCACAGTAACATTCGCATCTTCTATGTATTCATCATATGCCGTGGTTGACTCCATGATCATATTGTATATTTCAATATTCTTATCTGGATGCTCCTCTGTGTATTGCTTATAGATATCTTTCTGTTCAGCTAATATCCTATAATCAACACTTATTCCAGATTCCGAATGTTTTCTTAGTGAACTTATAAAATCAGAATCAGAAAACTCCAGTATAGAATGACCAGAATCATACAATCCATTTGTTCCATAAATATATGATCCACTTGAAGCAATCATTATATCATTAGTACAAATCATAGTATAAAGTTCTGATTCTTCACTTATATCTATATTGCCTGATATCTTTAATTTGTCCTCTACAAATTCTCTTGCCTGTTTCTTAATCTCATCAGAATTCTCGGAACAAGCATTTTCTATATCAAGCGGCTGACCTAGATAATTATTGGAACCTTTTACCATTAAAGTCTTATAATCTTGTTCTGGGAAGTATTCCTTAATGCTTATTGGTTCTATAAATATATTCCTTTGATTTCCAATATAATCAAATGAGTATATTAGTCCGAATCGCTTTCCGTCTATCTCTCCTTCATACATATGAATATATAGATTAGTTTCATCGAGCCATTTATAAGTCTCCTCGAAAGCTCCATTGATTACTGAATAATCTGGGTCTATCCATACATATTCATCAGAATCTACATTCGCCTCATACCTATCATGTTTCAGCATTATCTGTCTATACTTATATAGCATAGATATATAATCAGTTTCATTTACATATTTAAGTTCTTCTATCTTCTTGGCGGTATCTCCAAAAAGTGACTTAACGAGAGCCGCCTCATAATCTTTGTTATCTTTTATCGCCCTAGCATTATATACATTCATGCCCTGTGCATCTGCCGAAATATTGTAGCTTACCTCAGGGGTGAATCTTATGCCATCTACCGTAAACTCTTCATCCCAACTAATAGTCTTACCAAATTGATCTTGCAACGTTCCAGCAGCACCTGATGAATCACCAGCTGTATCACCACTAGTTCCAGCATCACTTATTGATGCTACGTCACTGCTTCCAGAACCATAATCATCCACTATGTCTTCACTCTGTCCACATGAGGTCACACCAAGACTCATTATAGCACTGAGCGCTACGCACAAAAACCTACTAAACTTTGAATGTTTCATACTTATTTCCATATCTTTCTATATAATTTTGAGAGCTGTATAACTCTCATAGTTCATTAAAAGAATAATCCGGATTTGTATCAACACTGTATCGGGATTGTATCGGAAATGTATCAGTAACAATATGAATAATATTCTTGCTTTGTATCGGAAATGTATCAATTTGCAAAAATTGCATCAAAAAATCATCCTTAGGGATGATGTGGTAAAAAATCTATTATGATATTATCCAACCATGATATGTAGTTTTTAAAACTATGACAATGTGACATATATGATGATGGGGAGGATTGAAAGGATGAGAAAGAAATTATTAACTATGTCTCTTGCTGTTGCTCTATGTATGGCAGGTCTTACTGCGTGTGGTCAGACCGAGGAACCAACTACTGAGTCTACAACAGAAGCAACTACCGAAGCAGCTGCTGATGATACCACAGAGGCTACTGCAAGCGATTCAGATTCTGAGTCTTCCGACAAAGTAGTAGAAGGCAAGAAGATTGAAACTCAGCTTGTAACTGTAACCTACGATGACAAGGTATGGGAGTATGACGAGGAAAATGCAACTGATACTGAAGATAAGACTAATCTCAAGTTCAAGATTATGGACGGTGAAGATGTAGCTTGCCAGGTTGAAGTATATGCTGGTATTACAGATTGTCTCTCCTTTAGAGATAACCTCTTCGAGTACGGAATAGATGAGAAGGAATATGCTGACGGTAAGGTTGAGACAACTAATGTGGGCGGAGTTGATTGTATTAAGTACGAAAGCGGAACAACTCGTATATTCCAGGGTCGTGACGTAGCTGCTGGCGAAACTGTATTTGTAAAAGCTACTTATGACTGCGATAACGAAAATGTACAGGCACTTATCGATGGTGTTGAATATAAGATTACAGATGTTGGTAACACAGATTATCCATGGTACTGGGAAGGCGAGCCATATGATACAGATTCAACAACTAATACAGTTGGCGACTTAACTCTTACTACTAATTTCCAGAAGATGGATGAACCATTTATCACACACGAAACATTTAATCAGGAAATTGCCGTAACAGACAGTAAGGTATATATCCTGGAAAATGATTATATCAGAGCTTATGATCTTGCAGAGACAGGTCTTTCATTTAACGCAGAATATGAACTTGATGGTAAGTATTCCAGCATGAACTCAACTGATGATGGACGTATCTTCTTATCAAGTAACGGTAAGGATCTTATCGAGTGGAAGGATGGTGAGACGGTTACTACATATACTGGCGCTAAGAAAGAATATGACATCAGCCCTGATGGAACATGGGGCGTTGGATACTTTGTAAGTCCTGACGACTGCGAGATCATAAATCTGAGTAGTGATGGTACATTTACATCATCACCTGTAACTTTCTCAGACATTAAGTCTATATCACAGGTCAACCTCAGTAATGACAAGATCTTCGTATGCGGTTCTCCTTCTGATGAGTCTCTCGATGCATCAAGTATCGTAGCTGTATATAACAAGGATGGAAGTCTTAATACTATCCTTACTATTTCAAAAGATGAGGAGTCTGTTGGTGTAGGTAGTGTTACATACGTAGTTGATGCACCTAATGGATACTTCGCTATGGATGGAAATATGAGAACTACTCCATACTGGTCAAAGGATGGAACATATCAGGGACGTCTTGAGGACAGCGATCTCTTTGGTACAAACTATCCATGGTTCAGTTCAAGTACTTATCATAACGGTTCACTCTACACAGTTATGACAGAGCAGCGTGCTGATAAATCAGCCAAGGAAGTTCTTGTATTCCAGATCAATGGTTTCTAAATGAGTCTCACCCCGATTCATTTTGAATAAGTTAAAAAGCCCGGCGAGAACATTAGTTTATTATAAACAGGGGAGATCAGTTCTCGTTGGGTTTTTTATATTCTTATGATATACTTATAACCGATTCTGAAGAATTCTCAATCGGTTATTTTTTTTATGAGGCAAATGATATGATTAAGATACTAATTGTCGAAGATGAAAAACCTATATCTGACCTGATGGTTATGAATCTTACTATGGCGGGATATAACTGTACCGCACTTTATAATGGTCGTGAGGCAGCAGATCTCCTGGAAGAGAATCAGAACTTTGATCTTATCCTTCTGGACATCATGCTTCCTGAGATAAATGGATACGAGCTGATGGAATATATCCAGCCTATGGGAATCCCTGTTATCTTCATTACCGCTATGGCATCCCTTGATAACCGTATCAAAGGACTTACATCCGGAGCAGAGGATTATATAGTTAAGCCTTTTGAGATTGTGGAACTTCTTGCCAGAATCAATATCGTGCTGAGACGATATAACAAGACTGATACAACTCTTTTCTATAAAGATATAATCATAGATACAGATAATCGTGTAGTAAAAAAAGGAAACCAGGAGATCAAACTCACTCCTAAGGAATTCGACCTACTGGTTCTGTTCGTACGAAATGTAAATATTACCCTCTTTAAGGATAAGATATTCGAAACTATATGGGAGACAGAGTGGCAGCCTGAGTCTCGTACTGTGGATCTTCACGTACAGCGTCTTCGTAAGAAGCTGGATCTGAAGGATAACCTTCGTACAGCCTACAGCACTGGCTACCGTCTGGTTAATTAATCCTCTTCAGTTGAAGTTTCTTCAGTATCCTCATTTTCTTCTGTAGATTCAGATTCAGAAGATTCAAGTTCTGGAAGTAACAGGATTGAGTAATCATTTTCCGTCTTGATATTACATACTATATAATCAACAGTTTTAGTATCAGTATGATTAGTCTGACGAAGCGTAAATGCCTGATCAGGCTCGAAGGCCGTAAAACCATCTATAAATCTGGATGCATTTTCTGTATCCAGATTTTCTTTTTCTTTATCATTTGCAGATGCTACTCTAAATGAGGTTACTTCAGCATCATAGGTTGTTACTGTGGTGAGTTCATCTGTTTCCTTAGAATAATCACCGTAGTAGTTGAGAAGATACATACAGTTTGAAAGTCTTGGCTTAAAATCGTTTATCAGCTTCCTTACATCATTTTCAGGATCTACACCTAGTCCTATAGTCATGTTGGCATATAGAATATCTCCTGATTCTGTAACGATAAATCTGTGATACTCGGAGCCATCGTACTTCGTAAATCTCACATCCCAGAATACAGCTGCATAGGACTGGAATGTTGAATCCAGTGCTCTATAAGGAATCGCAGACCATGTATACCAATCATCGAAGCTCGCGGATAGTGACTTCGGATAGAGTCCCTTGGCGCTAAGCTCACTTACTCTGTTAAGTGTTATTGTCTTTATACCAAACTCCGTAAGCTCACAGTCACTTTCGCTTACACGTTCTACAGTACTTTCCCACACACCAGTAATAAGCTGGATACGTTCCTCGCTGTTCAGCTGTCTTGAAGCATTTTTTATAATCGCCGCTGAAGGGCCTGAGTAGTACTCCGCTGACACGTCTTTCATCATGCCGACTTCAGCATTATCTTCGCGACGCAGCAAGTAACCCGGAAGCCAGATAGCAACAACTGCCACAGCCACCGTGAACATCACAAGTATTATATTTTTTATAACATACTTAATCATATCTTTACTTCTTTATCGCTTTTACTTTCTACTCATTTGTTTCTGGAAATGTTACTATCATCCTGGTACCCACACCAAGCTCACTCTCTATATCAAGAGTCGCACCGTGCTCCTTAAGGATTACTGATACAAGCGACATTCCTAGTCCCGCTCCACCTTCCTGCCTGGAACGCGATTTATCGACCATGTAGAACTCATCACAGATTCTGTCGATATCTTCTTTTGCTATACCGATACCATGATCCTCAACTATAATCTGGTAGCCCTTTTTATCTGATGATTTATCTCCAGTAAGAACTTTTCCAGTGAAATGAATAACTCGCTCTTTATCCTTCTCTGACTCAAGTGCGGTAGCTGTGGCCTTTCTCGCATTATCCAGCAAGTTAACAAATACTGTCTTTAGTAGAGAAGAGTCACCGGTTATAGTATCATTTTCAAAATCTGCTTCCAGACTTAGGCCAGCGTTTTCTATAGAAGGGAGCATCGTATCTACTACCGCATCTCCCAGTGCCTGTGTATTTACTGGCTGCTTTGGTATAGTGCCGTCCTTAAGATATATAAGATCGAATAGATGTTGTGACATCTGCTCGAGTCGCTTACCTTCAGAGAAGATATAATTCGCAGCCTTTACCTCAGTCTCTCGTGGAAGCTCCACAGATCTTATCGTATCAGCATAACCTATGATAGTTGTCATAGGGGTCTTGATCTCATGAGTAAAGTCTGCAACGAACTGATCACGTCGGTGAATCATATCATTTAGCTCATCTATATGGTCTTCTACGGAGTCGGCCATATGATTAAACTTTTCAGACAGAAGACCTATCTCATCACGAGACCGTACCTTACTTCTGGTGTCAAAGTTTCCTTCCGCGAACTCGTCCGTAACGCGGTTCAGCTTCTCCAGCGGTCTTGTCAGTAGAAGGCTCAGAATATATACCATAAAGCCGGATATAAAAAGAATAACTACTATGAAATATCTAAACATGTTGATATTACTGTTGATAATATCCTTAGTGTCCGTGATATTTCTCTTAGTTATGATTGCAATCTCTTTTTCCTCAACATAGATAGAAGTTATAACATATACATAGTCGCCCTTCTTCTCCTCGGAAACCTCGTAGCGTTTTCTTCCACTTTCCGGATCCTTCGTAAGAAGTCTTACAGGGATACTATCTTTCTTATTCGAACCAAAAAGAAGCTGTCCATCGTAACCCAGAAAAAGCTCTGTATCAGAACTGAGCATTCCGGCTGTTACTCGGTCAGCTATTTCAGGCAATTCGCTGCCTACGTATTTCTTAGGATCATTGATTACTTCAAGAAGTGAATACTCGATAACGGACTCCATCAGATTGTTCTCAATAACTGCATTCTTAATCTGAGCGTCCATCATAAGACGGTTTTGTCTGGACATAATAAAATACCCTGACAAAGACAGGGTGATAGCGATGATTATAATATTAACCATGAGTACCTTATGTCTAAACTTCATATTATATCCTTAGACCTTTTCTATGCCCTCATAGTATATCATCTTTGTATAAAAATTGTATCAAAAATGTGATAGCTCGCGGTCATTTACCACGATATTGCTCTTCGATGCATTTATAGCAAGTTCCAACCTGTCGGAGAAGCCAGTCTTTTCCAGCATATGACGAATATGCGTCTTAACTGTCGCTACGGATATATTAAGTCTCTCGGCTATCTGCTCATTTGTCGAACAAGTTACAAGCTCCCTAAGAACCTCCAGCTCTCTATCGGTAAGCTCACCCTTTGTGATATTTCCAAGCGTGATATCGGTGGTCTCATCGATGTAGATTCGCTCCCCCTCCATCGTCTTATCCATAACCTCGAGAAGCGACATTTCCGCATACTCCTTATACCAGAAGCTCTCGACTCCTATCTCCCGTGCCATATCCAGCCACTTAGCTTCCGCAGTGGAAGTTGCAAGTATTATCTTGATCTCCGGATGTCTGTTCTTGATGATGCCAGCAGCGGTAAGTCCGTCGATTCCTTTACGCATCAATATATCCATCACAACAAGATCAACCGTTGACTTTTTCAGATATTCCGCAGCTTCTTCAGCAGATGGAAATGAAGCTACCAGATTATACTTATCCGAAGTCTTAACCGTTGTCTCGAAAAAGCTTCTCGTTATCATATGATCGTCTACAACAACGACATTTATCTTACCATCTGACAAATCTATATCTCCCTTTACTTAGTAGTGATTTAATACTAACTATTATTTGTGATAAACCTTCTAACTAAGTTCTAGTCTATCACACCTCTTCTCTATTCACATCATCCCTAAGAATGATTTTTATCTTAAATGCAGGCTCCGAATATATAGTCATATCTCCGCCAAGATTCTCTGTCATGTGGCGAAGCGATAGAAGTCCACCCGTCTCCTTAATATCCTCTTCCGGTGGCTCTCCATTATTAGTTATCTCTATTACAAAAGTTTTATCTATACTCTCTATCTTAACCTGTATCTCGTCACCACCTGCGTGCTTCACCGTATTTGCTGCACATTCTCCTATAGCCTGTCCCACCAAGTTGCGGATATCTTTATGAAGTGCTTCCTCACCTTCTATAACAACCTTTATACCTATACCTTCGGCCATACGAAGACCTTCCTTGAAATGATCTCTTTCCTCCGGTACAGATTCACTCTCGCTAAGCAAGAAGCCATTTGTATATTTTAAACTCTTCAGTAGTTCCTCTTCATCGTCCATATTTCCATCAAGATATGACCTGCTCTGAAGAAGGAGGGCACCCAGACCATCATGCACTGCTACTCTTGCATCCAGCAGTTCCTGATCCATAAACATATCTGCAGCACGAACCTGATAAGCCTTCATACGATACTGTACATCTCTTAGTTTCGCATTTTTCTCCTCCAGCTCCTTCATAAGTCTCGCCTGCTCGGTTATATCGAAGGCCTTTATCTCGTCATAACACATGTCGTATACCAACAGTTTGTCCTTCTTGAAGGATATGTACATCTCATCATTTTTTAATATATATCTATCGCCTCTTTTTTCACCAACGGTTTTTATATAATTCCAGAACTCTTTTCCATCACTTAGATTATTTCCGATAAACTTATTTATATATTCCTTCATTTTGAGATTAGTCAGAATAACGGATTCTTCATCTCTAAGTATGCAGATTCCCGCAGGGAGTTTATCCATAGCCTCTTTTATCGAAGACTTGGTGATTCTCTCCTTTCTGTACTTATATATGATGCGTGCCCTGACTATAACCGTAACCAACATTATCAGTTCTATACCAAAGCTAAGAAGCCAAGGCATATCCCTTAGAAATGCTACGAGCGAGGTCCAATCATTTCTTTCTCCCTGCACATACCAAGGCACATAGATCATGTCCATAAAACACGTGAAGAAGACTATACCCCATATCAGATTTATCGTATCAAATGTTCTTCTCTGTCTTACCGATAAGATACTTAGCTCTATCTCAATTACCAGAATTGCCAGTGCAGCCAGGATTATTACCTTGCCCAGAGGAGAATATATTACGCTGCTAAGGTTAGCCATTTTCTCCTCCTCTCTTCTCACTGATCGTCACGTATAGAGACTTCCCTTCTCTATCCGTTGAGATATTCCAGTCATCATGTTCTATCTCTATATCATCAGGATAATCCATGATCATTCTGATTCCATCCTCAGTGATAACTACTAGAAGTTTAGTTATATCATTTAACACAAGTTCTCCAAGATTTAAGAACAGCTCATAAAGTGATAGCGTAGACTTATAGGAGAGGCTGCCCTTCGACATATTCTCCACCGATCCGAGCACGCCAAGATAACCTGTGAATCTTATCATCTCGTCCATTGCAAGATATAACTCACGGGAGCTGATTCTCTCTTCTTCTGAATAGGTAAGTACAAAGTTTGATTTTCTTTTTACGTATGCATTGTAAATGCTGACATAGGCCACATCTCTTCTAAAGTTCTCATCTCCAGGATTCATATTACTCAGTAATCTCTCGATGATCTTCTGCTCTTTATATACAGAGGTTGCAGCCTTTCGATATACCTGATTTCGCGCGTCGATTCTGGCTCTTTCTTCCTTCTGATCATTCTCGTACTTAATCAGCTTATTCTCCAGATCCAGAGTTTCATTTGCTTCTTCCAGGGAACTATTCATTTTATTAATCTCAGACTGATCTTCTGTCCAGAATACATTTCCACCCCTGACCTTCATACCACAGAGCTTCGTATCCTCATCTATAAATACCGGCAGCTGTAGTGCCCACTCCATCTCCTTCTGGGATATATCGATAGGATTCTCGGTCTTATAAATGCTCTTATAATCGGAACTAGTAATAAGTACGGGGATATTCAGCTGACTAAAGATTCCGCGATAATCTTCATTATAAGTAATAAGCCTATTTCTAAGGCATATTTCAAGAACTGCAATAAGTGCAAATACATATAATTCCGGCATCTTATATAGAGTCTCGCGACCTATGGATTCCAGAAAATCGCCCACGGCATTTAATATCGGTACCAAAACCAGCGGGATAAGAATATATATTATCTTCTTCCAGTTGCTGACCTTTCTAGTTATATGTATCAGATAAGCGACTCCTATAGTTACCGCGGCAACAACCCATATATATACGCCGTAGAATAAAGGACCATGCGAATAAGTTCCATTTTCTCCAGAGAACTCTTCAAGTGGAACCTTAGGAATAAATGCAAGATTATGAATATCATTTGTAACTACTCCTAGCGAAAGTAGTACAGAGAAGCTTGCTATAACGGAAAACATATTTACTCTTCCCGCTAACTTAGGGGAAGATAAATCCTCAGGCACAGAATTACTTCCGAAGGAAATGGCCGAGATAAGGAAAAATGAAGGAATCATTACTATAGGAATGTAATAAGAATACCAACATAGTCTCATTGCAATAGCTGAGCCTACGATACGATATTTAACAGTCCTGAGAATCATGTAGATAAGCATAAAAAGAGCCTCTACTATCATATACCTACGGGTATATGATGGTAGAAGCCTGTCATACACAGACCTTATCCATAGAACGATAAGTCCGAAATATATTACGAAATTAGCTATAAAAGCAAATGTATTAAAGAAACCAAAAGGTGATGAGTCAAGGGCGTGAAACAAGCCTGCTATAAAGAAAAGTACGAGAAATATGATAGTATTATCCCTTAGTCTCTTCTTACTCAATGCAGCTTACCCCTAACCCCATAACCTTCGTTTACTACATTTTAATATGCTCTTCCAAAGTATACCATCTTCTTAGCTGGCTTTCCGCAGCATACACATACATCTGAAAGATGCTCCTGCTCAAATGGCATACATCTTGTTGTGGCACCAGTCTCTGCCTTGATGTTCTCCTCACACTCTGTCTCACCACACCACATAGCCTTGATAAATCCAGGCTTGTTATTAACTGTATCAACAAACTCATCCCAAGTTGTTGCTGTAAATGTGTGTGAATCTCTATGTGCTCTGGCAGCTTCAAGCATATCCTTCTGGATAGTTACAAGAAGTTCTTCAACCTTAGCCTCAAGCTCATCCATACTGATAGTTATCTTCTCACCTGTGTCACGTCTTACAAGTACACAGTTGTTGTTCTCGATATCACGTGGACCAACCTCAACTCTAAGAGGAATACCTCTCATCTCGCATTCAGCGAACTTGAATCCTGGTGACTTATCTGTATCGTCAACCTTTACTCTAGCTACCTTAGCAAGTCTCTCGCGAAGTTCCTCAGCCTTCTCAAGTACGCCTTCCTTCTTCTGCTGGATAGGTATGATCATTACCTGAGTTGGAGCAACCATTGGTGGAAGCTTAAGACCGTTGTTATCTCCATGAACCATGATGATAGCACCGATAAGTCTTGTAGTTACTCCCCATGATGTCTGATGAACATACTTTAACTGATTGTCCTTATCTGTAAACTGTACTCCAAAGGCCTTTGCAAATCCATCACCGAAGTTATGGCTAGTTCCTGACTGAAGTGCCTTACCATCATGCATAAGTGCTTCGATAGTATATGTAGCAACAGCTCCGGCAAACTTCTCCTTCTCTGTCTTCTGTCCCTTAACTACTGGGATAGCAAGAACCTGCTCACAGAAATCTGCATATACATTAAGCATCTGGATAGTTCTCTCCTGAGCTTCCTCTGCTGTAGCATGAGCAGTATGTCCCTCCTGCCACAGGAACTCTCTTGAACGAAGGAATGGTCTTGTCTCCTTCTCCCAACGAACTACTGAACACCACTGGTTATAAACCTTTGGAAGATCTCTATAAGATGTAATATCCTTCTGATAGAAGTCACAGAAGAGAGTCTCTGATGTAGGTCTTACACAAAGCTTCTCCTGAAGCTCATTAAGACCACCATGAGTTACCCAGGCAACCTCTGGTGCGAATCCCTCTACGTGATCCTTCTCCTTCTGAAGAAGTCCTTCAGGAATAAGCATTGGGAGATATACATTCTCAACTCCCGTCTCCTTGAAGCGCGCATCCAACTGCTTCTGGATGAGCTCCCATATAGCATAACCTGCTGGCTTAAGTACCATAAATCCCTTAACACTTGTATAGCCTGTCAGGTCAGCCTTAACTACTGTATCTGTATACCACTGCGCAAAATCCTCCTCCATGGAGGTAATTGCTTCAACTTTCTTATCTGCCATAGTTTTTTCCTCTCTTATAAATCGATGACTTAATCAGTCCAGCTCCTTGCAGCGAGCAGCCCAAGCTGCTCCCTTCCAGGAGCTTTGTATTCTTGTCAACGATTACTTCGTAATCGTTAACTAATTCAGTCCAGCTCCTTGCAGCGAGCAGCCCAAGCTGCTCCCTTCCAGGAGCTTTGTGCCTTCGGCATTCACCAATCAAACTGGTCCATGATTTCAAATGCTTTGCCTTCCGGTTCTCTATGAAGAAATACTTCTTCTCCAGTAACTGGATGTTCAAATATCATTTTAGTTGAATATAGACCAATCTCGCTTCTTTCTTTTACCTGTCTATTCTTTCCATGTGCACCCTTTACGGGACGTGGATGCTCCTTCACCAGACCGTACTTTGTGTCGCCCCAGATTGGAGCTCCCGCAGCTGCCAGCTGACAGCGTATCTGGTGATGTCTTCCAGTAACAAGCTCGACCAGAAGATATGAGATCGGACCTTCGTCCGTATCAAGTTCATCTAATACTTCGTAGCGTAGTTCCGCATACTTCGCACCCTTAGTACCTGCTGGTACAACCTTTGTTATATTGCTTTTCTTATCATGGTATAGATAAGAAGTAAGTGTTCCTTCTTCATCCTTCATGAATCCTCTGACAACCACCTGATAGAACTTAGCTATCTTGCGGTCATGGACCATGTCGGAAAGCTTCGCTGCGGTGCTCTCATCCTTTGCAAAAAGAATAATACCCGCAACTGGTCTGTCCAGACGATTGATCACAGCAACATAAGGTTCTTCAACATCCTCTGAACTCTTTCCCTCAGCTTCAGCTGCAGCAACTTCCTTGTCGTAGAGATATTCCTTTACCAGAGTTATCATATCTACGCCATAGGTCTTGTCCAGCTGACTAGGAACACCATAAGGCTTAACACACGCTATTAAATATTCATCTTCATATACTATATCAAGCTTCATAATTCTAATACCGATTAAATATCTATATCTTTACTTCTCTGAAAGCAGCTTCTGAGCAGATACAAGACGTACACATATAGTGAAGAGCTCTGCTGCGAGCTTTAGATCATCATTCTTAGGATATGTTGGAGCGATACGAATGTTGCTATCGTGTGGATCCTTACCATATGGCCATGTAGCACCAGCCTTTGTCATAACGACGCCTGCCTTCTTAGCCTTATCAACTATATCCTTAGCGCATCCATCCAGTGAATCAAAGCTGATGAAGTAACCACCATTTGGATTAGTCCACTCACCAATTCCAAGTCCGCCAAGTCTTGACTCAAGAGTATTAAGTACGACCTCGAACTTAGGTCTGATTATAGCAGCATGCTTCTTCATGTGCTCTGTCATACCATGAATATCCTTGAAGAAACGAACGTGACGAAGCTGGTTCACCTTATCATGTCCGATTGTCTGATGTGTCATCTGACTCAGGATATCTTCCATATTGTTAGGTGATGTAGCAAGTGCAGCTATACCACTTCCTGGGAAAGATATCTTAGATGTAGATGCAAACTTATATACAAGATCAGGATTACCAACACGCTTGCACTCTGCAAGAATCTCTACAAGGTAGTCCTCTTTATCTTCATATAAATGATGTATTCCGTATGCATTGTCCCAGAAGATTCTGAAATCATTTGCAGCTGGCCTCAGTCTTGCAAATCTTCTTACAGTCTCATCTGAATATGAATATCCCTGTGGATTTGAATACTTAGGTACGCACCAGATACCCTTGATAGCTTCATCCTCAGACACAAGCTTCTCTATCATATCCATATCAGGTCCCTCTGGACTCATAGGAACTGGAATCATCTCTATTCCAAAATACTCTGTAATACCAAAATGTCTATCATAGCCAGGTACTGGACAAAGGAACTTTACAGTGTCCAGCTTGCACCATGGGGTATTACCCATAATTCCGTGGGTATATGCTCTGGCGATTGTATCGTACATTACATTTAGAGAAGAGTTACCATAGATAATGATATTATCTGGATTGTTCTCCATCATGTCTCCTATAAGAATCTTAGCTTCCTCGATACCTGTGAGAACACCATAGTTACGGCAGTCTGTTCCATCTGCGCAGGTGAGGTCTGCCTCTGAATTAAGGGCATCCATCATTCCCATAGATATATCGAGCTGCTCCTTACAAGGCTTACCTCTACTCATATCGAGGTGAAGATCCATATCCTGGAACTTCTTGTATTCTGCCTTTACTGCGGCAAGCTCTGCCTCTAGTTCCTCTTTTGACATTTCTGCATAAGGCTTCATCATTTTCCTCCTTAACGAATTAGAAAATCTCTAATTAGCACCTAATCGTGCACCTTTCAACATTTTACCACAACACTTTTCCATGCGCCACACATGTATTTAATAAATATAGCGCGAAAATGCACGAAATTATAAGTAAAATGCCCAAAAAAGAGCAGGGGTTTTAGCCCCTGCCCTATAGATTACTTATTACTGCATAGCTCCATCTGGACCTAAGTAATATCCATCAACAGTTCTGTTGGTAACCATGTATCCACTTCCATCGAAGTAGTACCACTTACCATTTATCTTCTGCCACTGATTTACTGGATACCAGCCTGAGGAATCTGCGAACCACCATCCGGTTCCATCAGCGTACCAGCTTCCTATACCTTCATATGTCCATGAACCGTCACTGCTCAACCAGTAACCATCCATCCACTCACTGCTCGCCATGTGTCCATCGCTATGGAAGTAATACCAGGATCCTTCTATAGCCTTCCAGCCTGTGAGCATGTATCCATCTTCACCAAATGCATACCAGTTGCCACCTGTCTTAAGCCAGCAATTCTGTGCATAGCTTCCGTCTGAAAGTGAGAACCACCAGCCTGTGCCATCATTCTTCCACTCGCCTCTTACAGGACCATTTGACTGTCCACCACCTGAACCCCCAGAAGATCCGGTTCTGATATTATTGTTGCCATCTATGACGTCTCTACTCTGAAGTCTGCTATATACTTCGCTTGTAACACCAACTGAAAATGATGTCTGTACTCTGTCAGATCTTCTAGTTGCAGGATTTGCATCATATGGACTAAACTCCTGTGCCCAGTAGTAGTAATAGTTTCCATTAAAGAAAACCATACCGATACCAACCGACTTCCACGTTGTCTTATCTGTAGACTTAAGTCCATAGAGGATGTTATCTCTATGTCCACTTGAACGCATCCAAGAAGTATGATCCATATCTGTAGAACTGTTAGGATCTATATTCTTGCTCTTGTTATACATAACCTTAAATGGTGATGACTGTCCGTAAGCGATATTCTCGCCCATTGCCTTTGATGAAACAGAAAAACATTTTGTGCCATCAGGTCTTGTATGTGCTCTACTATCATCTATCTCTTCATGATCATATGCAGCGCCTATAACAGCTGACTCAGCAGCTCTTTGCATAGCTGCTTCCATGAGCTCCACATCCATAGTCACTTCATTTAGACCATTCTTTCTTCTCTCTTCATTAACGTAATCGAGAACTTCGTAGCAATAGTCATAACATCTTGTTGCTGTGACTGTAACATATGCATCCGCTGCTTCAACTGACTTGATCTGATACTTAGGGGAGTTAATCACTCCAAGAATCATCATAAGTGCGAGAAACATAGATACAAAAAATCTAAGCCTCTTCTTTTTCAACATAAACACCTCCAAGAATACTTGAAAACCTCCGGTAAAAGCCCCTCAAAAGCCTATTCGTATTATAACGTAAAAGGGGTGCATTTTCTACATGAAAATGCAACAAAAGCGAGCATTTTTTAAAGCCGCGCTAGACTGGATTTGAGCCACTCAAAAGAAGGTATACAAAGTACGCAGTATACCCGAGCAGCATTATGATTCCACCTGTTCTTCCAAGTCTTTTATTCTTTACAACCAGTATGAATAGAAGGAGTACAGCCCCAAGAGCTACAAATCCATCTATTATAAAGTTTGCCCCTTCACTTACATAAGGAAGTGGAATAATAAGCGTGGTAAGACCAAGTATAAATAAGATATTGAATAGATTACTTCCTACGATATTACCGATAGCTATATCTGCACTGCCCTTTCTGGCAGCTGTTACAGAAGTCATCAGTTCAGGAAGTGATGTTCCAAGAGCTACGATAGTAAGTCCGATAACTCTATCTGATACGCCAAAGAATCTAGCAATATCAGCAGCTCCAGCAACCGCAATCTTACTTCCAAGCACGATAACAAAAAGTCCACCCAGAATAAAGATTGGTATCAGCCAGAGTTTTATATCCTTCACATTTTCTCCTTCATCTTCGGAGTCAGTGTGCTTAGAATACCAGATCAGATAACCCATGTATGAGAACAGGGCAAGTAGAAAGATTATACCTGTCAGACGTGTGAGTTTTCCGAAAGTCATCCCCCATGCTACCATCACTATAGTAGAGATTATGACAAATGGAATATCTACCTTTACAGTAGCTGGCTTTACCTTAAGAGTTGTGATGATCGAGGTTATACCCAGGATCACGAGTACATTCATTATATTACTGCCGATTACATTTCCGATAGAGATACCATTGTTACCTGCTACTGCTGCACTAAGACTGACAGCGGCTTCCGGTGCGCTGGTACCCATAGCAACTATGGTAAGTCCGATAACGAGTTCGGGTACTCCCAACTTCTTAGCTACTGCAGCGGCACCGTCTACGAAGAAGTCGGCGCCCTTTATGAGCATTATAAAGCCTATTATAATCTTGGCTATGCTAACTAATATATTAAACAAGTAAATAACCTCCACTATCTATGCAAGACAGATCAACTCAAGTCTCGTTAATTTGCAAGACTAACTTTATCATAGCTGACCATTATTTACAACACCATAGCTCACTGCATTCTTAACAGTGCCTTGACTCTTACACAACATAGTGTTATACTTCGATACGTTAACGCGCTAAAGTGTCATGTATAAAGCGTGAATATGTTTTATTCTATACTAAGGAGCATATATATGATTGCGATAATAAAAAAGGATACTTCTCCTGATGAAATCTATGAGCTTACCAAATGGTTTGAAGCTGAGGGATTAAAATGCGATGTATCGCACGGCGATTATCAGACTATCATAGGTTTAGTCGGAGATACTTCTAAGATAGATCCAGAACTGATTGAATCTCTCGATATAGTTGAGAGCGTTAAGAGAATCAGCGAACCAAATGAGACACAGGAAAAGAAAGGAATACTCGGAAACTTCGAGCGTTCAGGAGTTAAGACTGTCGGTATAGTCGGTCTCGGACTGATAGGTGGTTCCTTCGCAAAGGCTTATAGGAGTCACAGCAATGCAAAGATTCTCGGATACGATATCGATGAATCAATCTGTTCCTTCGCGAAGCTTGACGGAACTCTGGATGATACACTTACTGATGACAACATAGGTGAATGTGATCTTATCATTCCAGCTCTATATAATCAGGCAATTATTGATTTTATAACTACAAAGGCGCCTCTTATAAAGAAGGGGGCTCTCGTACTTGATACAGGTGGACTTAAGCGCCGTATCTGTAAGGAGTGCTTCCCTATAGCTAAGAAGTATGGATTCACATTTGTTGGTGGACATCCTATGGCAGGTAAGAAGTTCTCTGGTTACAAGTACAGTACCAGCAAGCTTTTCAGAGATTCATCTATGATTCTCGTACCTGAAGATATCCGCGACCTCAACCTTTGTAACCACATTAAGGATGTGCTCGCCCCTTGTAGATTCGGAAGTATTACTATCTGTTCTTCAGAGAAACACGACCAGATGATAGCATTTACTTCGGAAATGGCTCACCTGGTTTCAAATGCTTACATCAAGAGCCCAACTGCTAGAGAGCATGCAGGTTTCTCCGCAGGTAGCTACAAGGATATGACTCGTGTTGCATGGCTTAACGAAAACATGTGGACTGAGATATTCCTGGAGAACAAGGACAACCTTCTCTTCGAACTTGATACTATCATCAAGTATCTTGAAGAATATAAGGAAGCTCTGGAAGAAGACGATGCCATAAAGCTTAAGAATATACTCCGCGACGGAAAGCTTGCAAAAGAAGAAGTTGATGGAATATAAAAAAGTGCCGCAAGGCACTTTTTTATTACAAGCTTTATTCTCAAAATCTCTAATCATCTTCATTCAGTGTTTCAAGAACAAAGTTGAAGATAATAGATGCAAGATATGCTGCAAATCCGATAATGAAAAGTATCATTCCCAGTCCGATAAACAAGTGGCAGCTCATAAGTCCTGCGCCTGGCACAGCATTTTCTTTACTAGACTTAATAAAGGATGCCCAACTGTCTCTCAGATCATAAAATCTCTTAAAATTTTCCTTCATGGCTGGAAGCTTGACCAGCACGATTACAAAGACCAGTGATGCTGCAAGTGCACCAAATCTTATTCGCTTCTTTCCTTTAACAAGAAATGGCTGTCTCTGAAAATTATCCTTAAATCCTAGAAGTCCAAGGAATACAACTGTCGCATAGAAAAGCAACAGAAAAAATGCAGGAAGTATATTTCCTATACTGAAGCCGCCGCGGATTATATGTATCACCGCTTTTATCAAGCTGATACCACCATGCTCGACCTCTGTAGTCTTTACAAAAAGACTGATCCAATGGAAAAATGTACCCGCAATCATAAAGACAGCACCACCTACCGATAAAGCACCAGCTATCTTGTAGGAACTATCCTTTTCATAAAATGGTATAGCATTATTACCATTTTGAGTCGACATACACGCCTTCCTCTCTAAGAGTCTTGAGCCTGTCCTTAACCATATCCAGCTCTTCGATATATGTCATACCGAACCACTGCTCATCCGTTGGGATGCAAGTTACACTGCCTGACTTTCTAGTAAGTATATCCTGGATTGCATCTGATATAGTTTCTTCAAAGGTAAGAGGATTTTCCTTAACTCCTTCCTCAAACCTCTTCTTGAAGCTCACCTCTATATCATCGATAAAACCTCTGCCGAAAGCCCAAAGATTCATGGAAGCAAGAGAGCCTTCCGGAATCTCGGTAAATGTCTCTCCACCATCAAGTGTGAAGAAGCCCTTACCATCTTCCAGCTTAATATTCTTTCTTTCATCTATTCTAACAAGATTGTTCTCACTGTCAACCTTGCAGATTCCTCTAGATACAGTTCCAGTTGGACTAAGAGTTTTTACAAGATCATAGCAGATACAACCATGATGAGTTCCATCCTCATCCTTCACACTGCTAAGGAAGTTAAATGCTGCCGCGTAAGCACCTCTTCCATAGAAGTCATCAGCATTTATAGTAAGGAAGCTCTTTCCTCGAAGCGCTTCTCTCGCACTCCAGAGAGCATGAGTTGTTCCCCAAGGCTTAGTTCTATCTTCTGGAAATGCTATATCTCCAGGATAATCTGTAAGCTCCTGATATACATAGGTTACCGGACACTTAGCACTGATCCTGTCACCTATCGCTTCCTTAAACTTATCTTCAAAATCTTTTCTTATAATAAATACTATCTCTGAAAATCCACACTCAAGCGCATCATATACTGCATAGTCCATGAGGATATGATTTGCATCGTCAACAGGCTGAATCTGCTTCAAGCCCTTGAATCTGCTTCCAAGTCCTGCAGCCATAACTACAAGAACTGGACTCTGTGAACTGTTTCCCATACTTTTATCCCTCGATTAGTTTACTCTTCTGTAGACTCTGTGTCCTTTTCTTCAGTAAGTTCAGTATTTACTGCATCTTCATCTATTATATCCTCTGCGTCCTTGTTATTCAAATAAACATTTATCTCATCCTGAGTAAGTTTCTCGCCGCTAAGGATTCTGTTGATGATAGTTGTACCATACTCTACATCTTCATCATTTGGAAGCATAACGTAGAGTGGCTGTGAACCTGTAGAGTAACATGTCTCAGTAGAATCATTTCCACCAACACTATATGTCAGAACTTCCCAGTTACCATCAGAAAGTGTGCTCTGAACAAGGTATCCGATATCCTCTGTTGACATATCAGTCTGGAAGAAGCCATCCATTGTCTCCATAATACCACTGTAGTTCTTAAGTGTACTTGGAGTCTCAAGCTTGTTGATAGTAGCCTTGATAACCTGCATCTGGTTACGTCCACGCTGTCTATCGCCTTCCTTGAAGTTTCTTGATCTAGCAAAGCCCAGAGCCTCCTCACCATTTAAGTGATTAACTCCCTTGCTGAAGCTATATGTTCCTTCTTCTGTCATAGATGTAAATGCCATCTCTGAATCAACATCTATTCCACCAATCTCATCAATGATTCCCTGGAATCCAGAGAAGTTCAGCTTTACGTAGTAGTTAAGATCTATATTATAGAGTTCCTCCAGAGCGTTCTCTGAACAATCAACTCCATAAAGTCCAGCATGTGTAAGCTTATCCTTCTTACCCTTTGATACTGAAAGTGGTACATAGTAATCTCTAGGTGTAGATACAAGAAGAACCTGCTTAGTATCATTGTTAACAACTGCGATGATATTTACATCACTTCTACTCTTTGCACTAACTGTGCCAAATGTATCAATACCGCTGAAGTATACACAGAAGTGATCCTTATCTACAGCAGCTGGCTCTTCTTCTGCAATCTCTTCTACGATTGTATTCTCCATAATAGTCTTAAGCTTAGCAGAGTAGTTCATATTCTCTTCTGCTGCGCCTTCATACATAACGAGTGAACCAGCATTTGTGATAAATGACTGGATTTCTCCACTTTCAAAACCTGTGATCAGGTCGAATATTGTATCATATTCCTTTGTTGTGATAGTAGCACCTACATCACCCTCTATCTTACTGATAGTTTCGTTGATGTGTGCCTGGTCATCTGTTGCAGAGAGACCGAAAGTATATCCATTCGAAATAGCTTCATTTATAGACTGTACTGCGTCGTCCTTAGATACGTATACATTAATCTCATCGACCTCAGTAGTTATACCAGTAACGTCGTTCATGGTCTTGATCGTAACGAGGAGATAGTATATTCCAAATGCCATCATTATACTGATAAGAATCGATATAACGAGTGATACGATTCTCGTTAGCTTCTTCTTCTTCGTTGTCAGGAATATGCAAAGTGCCGTAAGCACCAGTATTACTGCTCCTGCAGCTATACCATATCCCATTGGAACAAAATTAGTTGATAATGCAAGGTACAGCACAACCCCTGAAAGAATCAGCTGAATACCAGCAAAGATGTAGCCCATAACTCTAAGTGCCTTCATAAACTCTCCTCTGAATAAATATTCTTTATCCCTCTTAATTTTTGTATATTGAAAATAGTATATATTGAAATGAAAACTTAATTAATAATTCTCCTAAGTCCAAATTACCATATGGCATAATACCATAAATCAAAAAAATATAAAACCTTTATTGATTTTACTTTGCATGTATCTTATTCTATCTATATATTTTTAGACAATACTGGAGGATGCTAATGAAAGATATAGCGTATTATGCAGATCTGCTAGGTGTTGACCTTAGTGAGACTATGATAGAACAGTTCACCACTTATAGAGACATGGTGATAGAAAAAAATCAAGTGATGAATCTCACTGCTATAACAGATCCAGAGGAGTTCGCTCTGAAGCACTTCGCTGACAGCCTTTCTCTACTACCTGCAGTCCCTGCCGCAAATATCATTTCATCAAAAAATGTCAGCATGATTGATGTTGGTACAGGAGCTGGTTTTCCCGCTATCCCGCTAAAAATAGCATGTCCAAACATTCAGCTAACACTTCTTGATTCGCTAAGTAAGAGAATTAAGTTTCTAGATGATGTTATCACCGCCATAAATCTAAATGGCATCACTACGATACATTCTCGTGCCGAGGAAGGCGGCAGAAATCCGAAGCTCCGCGACCATTTCGATATAGCAGTATCGAGGGCAGTTGCCAGTCTCGATGTACTTACAGAATATTGCCTGCCATATGTTAAAGTCGGTGGTCTCTTTATATCCTATAAATCACAGGATATAGAAGAAGAACTTGCTTCCTCCAAGAAAGCTATAAAGCTTCTCGGTGGAGAACTTGAAGACGTCGTTCGCTTCCAGCTCGCCGATAGTGATATATCCCGTAGCTTCATTCTTATCAGAAAGACGAAGCCAACTCCAAAGGCTTATCCAAGAAAACCTGGAACCGCAAAGAGAGAGCCTCTGAAGTAAATATCTCTTACATTATATTACTTCATATTTTTCTTTCTGCGATAATTCATATATTTCTCGCGCTGCTTTGCTTCTATCTGATCGTGCTTTGCTTTGACCTCCTTATATCGGGTCTTGCTGATAGGCACGATCTTTTTTA
Organism: uncultured Lachnospiraceae bacterium; assembly: GCA_902760415.1. Taxonomy (GTDB): domain Bacteria; phylum Bacillota; class Clostridia; order Lachnospirales; family Lachnospiraceae; genus Eubacterium_Q. Next base: position 11,101 of record CACWGK010000001.1, on the reverse strand, counting down.
CTGCAAAGATACGTGTAGAACTATCCGATGCTGGCTTAAATCGCATAGATGCCAGCATGTTTCCATGCCTGAAGCACCTGCCAACTGCATACTCCACTCCGCTGGAGTTCTGGAACCAGTCAATTCTCTTAGTGGTCTTTCCACCACAACGAGAACATCTTATAGTAAGGAGCTCAGGATCATTCATAGCATCACATCTTGAATCATACTCTCCAGATATATGATCAAGAACCTTATTATGAAACTCAGTTATAGATTCATCCTGATTCTTCGGATGTCTATATACGTCAAATGTAAACTTCTCCTCGATGTTACCGAAGTGTCCCTTCTGTAGAACCATGGCCGTGTAGTAAGCATCATTTACGGCTGCATGGAAAGGTCTGCTATGCTCAATCTTCAGTCTCTCGACTGCCTTCTCAAGCTTGCATATAGTTTTATCCTTCGAAAACTTATCAGCATATATCTGCTGAATATCGTAAAACTTAAGAGGAAATGGTAACTTCTCCATACGATAGAAGTCCATGTTGGTCTGTAGATAATTCAAGTCTGACGGTCCCCAAGTGCAGAAGGAATAAGGCACCTTTACGGTAACCCCGTCCTCTACTTCTATGGACTCATCAGTCTCACACCAACGAAGGAAGTCTGAACAGGCAACCTTAAAATCAACGCCTGACTTCCGGAGTTCCTTCTCATCGTAGTTGAGAATATTCCTTATGTATTTGTGCAGAGTCGGATAGAGCTTTGGCTTTATGAGCCGGCGAAACTCATCTATTATATGGTAGTGTTCGTCAAGCTTCACAGCACCAATCTCGATTATCTCAAATGGCATTCTAGGATGTTCCCCAGCCTGCCCGATCGGGCTCTGATTCCACTCCAGATCAAAAACTATAATGTTCATGTATATCCCCTGTCTACATTTTTAAGTAAAGTAATAGCATGTTAACATCGGCTGGTGAAACGCCAGAGATACGCGATGCCTGTCCTATAGACTCCGGTCTCACAGCCTCAAGTTTCTGTCTAGCTTCTATTCGAAGATTCTTAACCTGACTATAATCAATATCCGCAGGGATCTTCTTTCCTTCCATCTTCAGAAAATGATCCACCTGTCTCTTCTGCCTATCGATATATCCCTCGTATTTTAGAGAAATGTCAATCTGCTCGGTAATCTCTCTAGTCAGAGGAAGTTCTGGCCTCTCAGTATCAAGCTCCGCAATCAGTTCATAACTAAACTCCGGTCTTCTTATCAGATCTGCCAGAGACACTGCCGTATGGATAGGCGAACTGCCATGCTTCTCCAGGAACTTCTGGTTCTCCTTTGCCGCTCCAACCATAGTTTCCTTAAGTCGCTGAATCTCAGAATTAATAATCTCACGCTTTTTGCAAAATGATGCGTAACGCTCATCATCTATAAGACCAATCTCATGACCGATATCCGTAAGTCTGAGATCAGCATTATCCTGTCTAAGTAGGAGTCTATACTCCGCGCGGCTAGTCATCATTCTATAAGGTTCCTTCGTCTCCTTAGTTACAAGGTCGTCGATAAGAACTCCGATATATCCATCACTTCTGGATAAAACAACCGCTTCTTTACCCTGAAGGAGTCTAGCTGCATTTATACCTGCAATAAGCCCCTGTGCGCCTGCCTCTTCATAGCCGCTACTTCCGTTAATCTGTCCCGCAGAGAAGAGTCCTGATACACTCTTAAACTCAAGGGATGGCTTAAGATCAGTTGCGGAGATGCAGTCATACTCGATAGCATATCCAGGTCTTGTTATCTTAGCATTTTCGAGTCCCGGTACAGAGTGCACCATGCGGTACTGCACATCCTCAGGCATAGAAGATGACATTCCGTCGAGATACATTTCCGTAGTGAACTCACCCTCTGGCTCAACAAAGAGCTGGTGGCGGTCCTTATCTGGGAACTTCATAATCTTGTCCTCAATAGAAGGACAGTATCTAGGACCGGTTCCCTTTATCACTCCTGAGAAGAGTGGAGAACGGTCGATATTTTCCTTAATAATGTTATGTGTCTCCTCACCTGTGTAAGTGAGCCAGCAGGATATCTGATCACGCGCGATATCCTCCTCCGTATTCATGAAGGAAAAAGGCTGAATCCTCTCATCGCCCTTCTGTTCGGCCATCTTCGAATAGTCGATAGTCGTTCCGTCAAGTCTAGGTGGAGTACCCGTCTTGAATCTTCTAAGTGGGATGCCACCTGCTTCCATAGAATCAGATAAATGATTCGCGGCCATCAGTCCATTTGGTCCAGTATATGTTATCGTATCTCCGTAGATACACATTGCCTTGAGATAAACGCCTGTGCAGAGAACAACTGCCCTTGCGTGATAGACGGCTCCTGAATAAGCCTTTACACCTACGACCTTAACTCCGTCCTCTGTCTTCTCATAGATAAGCTCCGATATCTCTGCCTGTCTAAGTGTAAGACGTGGTTCCTTCTGAAGTGTAAGTCTCATTTGCTTAGTATATTCGCCCTTGTCGGCCTGAGCTCTCAGACTATGAACAGCAGGACCCTTTGATACATTTAGCATCTTCGACTGAATATAAGTCTTATCTATATTCTTACCCATCTCGCCACCCAGTGCATCTATCTCGCGCACCAGATGTCCCTTGGAGCTTCCACCAATATTCGGATTACAAGGCATCAGAGCAACACTATCCATACTTACTGTAAAGAGGATAGTTTCAAATCCAAGTCTGGCTGCCGCGAGCGCTGCTTCGCATCCGGCGTGTCCCGCTCCAACTATTACGATGTCATAAGATTCTTCGACGTTCATATTATTTTCCCATGCAAAATTCACTAAATATTTTGTCGGCGAGATCGTCTTGTAATGTCTCACCTATGATATCACCCAGCGACTCGTAAGCCGCCATAAGATCGATAGTAAGGAAGTCTTCTCCTAAACCTGCTTCTATACTATCCAGTACTTTACCTAGACTATCTCTTGCAACTGTAAGTGCATTCTTATGTCTAGCCCTGGTTACATATACCTGATTATTATAATCTATATCTTGACTAAAGAACAGCCCTCCGATAAGAGAAGTAAGTTCTTCCATTCCCTGACCAGTCTTTGCTGAAGTGTTGATTATATGATATCCCTTCACTTCTGCATCCTGAAGACAACTGGTTAATTCATTTTCTTCTATTATAGTGTGCGTAGTATGACTAGTTGAATCACTCTTAGTGCTGGAATCCGATAGATCGCTCTTGTTGATGAGAACGATTACTTCCTTGCCAGAAAGCCCGCTGATAATCTCTCTATCTTCATCGGTGAGTGAGCTGGTTCCATCCAGCAGCATCAGGATAAGATCTGCAGACTCTATCGCATCTCTCGCCTTATCAACTCCGATTCTTTCTACGGTATCGTCCGTCTCTCTGATTCCTGCAGTATCTATAAGTCTAAGAAGCGCGCCGCCGATACTTACATATTCCTCAAGAGTATCTCTCGTCGTTCCCTCTATCTCAGTTACGATAGCACGTTCTTCCCCAAGAAGACGGTTAAGCATAGAAGACTTTCCAACATTTGGCCTACCAACTATCGCAGTTCTAATTCCTTCTCTAAGAATCCTTCCTTCTTCCGCAGTAGAAAGATCCTTCTCTATTCTAGCCTTCAGCTCTCGCACTTCCTGCTCAAGCTTATGGTTATATTCCTCATCAAGAACATAGTTCTCTGGATCATCAAGTGCCGCCTCGATAAATGCAGTATGATAGAGTATCTTCTCTCGAAGACTCACAACCTCATCGCGCAGCTTACCTGACAGCTGACTTAAAGATGTAGAAAGCGACCTTTCGGTTTCAGCATTTATCACATCCATAACAGCCTCAGCCTCAGTCATGTCGATCCTGCCACCAAGAAAAGCTCTCTTCGTGAACTCACCTGGTTCAGCAACTCTCACACCAAGTGTTACGAGCAGATCCATAACACATCGAAGAGCATATGGGCCACCATGAAGATCAAGCTCTACGGTATCCTCAGTGGTGTAAGTCTTCGGTCCCTTCATCACGAGAACTATCGCCTCATCAAGGACCTTATCCCCATCGCAGATTTTTCCAAATGCAGCTGTGAAGCTCTTCATTTCTGAGATACGCTTCTTACCAACAAATACTTTGTCGCAAATCTGGATTGCCTCTGGACCACTCACCCTTATGATTCCTATGGCCGACCTACCAAGGCCAGTTGCCACAGCACAGATTGTATCACTCTTGTACATTCTCGACTCCATTTCACACATATAGAATGTTTCATAAGACTGCTTCATACAAAAACATCCGACGCTTTTAGCATCGGATGAAAACGGGCATAAGAAAAGGCCAAAAACCTTGCCTACACAAAGTCCTCAGCCCTCCTGGAGTGGGCCGCCGGGGGCTCGAACCCCGCACACCCTGATTAAGAGTCAGGTGCTCTACCAAATGAGCTAGCGGCCCGTTACGTATAAGTACTGTCTTTCAAGTACCACGTAAGTATATTACAATAGGTTTTCATTTGCAACCGATTTTTTAAGAATTTTGTGATTTCGTATAATTTTAACAAAAATTACCGTTTTTTCTCAAACTTTTTATGAGACAATACTCTCTAAAACTTCTCTATCGACAGGATATGGAACCTTTTCGATACGTTTTGGATCAGCAAGAATATCCTTAATCGAATTCTCAATCAGTAGACTATACTGCATATCACCCAGTCCTTTTATATCACAAGTCTTTCCAAGAAATGCTTTAAACTCATCAAGTGATGCAAAGTCCATCGCTTTAAGTAACTTCTTCTGAGTATCCTCATCTGCAAATCTCATAAATCCTGGCTGGAAGATTCCAGTTGCAGGGCCGTGCTTGATACCTGCCTCATAAGTAAGTCTATAACTCAGAGCATGAGGAAGTGAAGTTCCTGTTATAGCTATAGCCTCTCCAGCAATATTTGAGGCTGTCAGCATATCACTAAGAATCTTCAGATCTGTAATCTTATCAGCTTCAGCCTTCTCAGGATCCTGAGTTCTTCGAACGAAGTCAGATACATTTTCGATATGCTCATCCTTCGTATAACCAACACGTCTCTTTCCGAGTATAACATCCTTGCCGCGACTCCACAGCTTAAGTCCCTCAAGTACGAGTGCCTTTCTCTCTGTAGTTGCGTTGTTGTTGATGTAGCTCTCTACAAGATGGGACATAGTATCTATAGATGTATTCTTCAGTACACTATGTGGCGCATACATCAGATATCTTGGATCCAAAAGTGCAACCTCTGGGAAAACCAGATGTGGAAGACTCTTCTTTGTCTTAAGATCATGACGAGTCAGAACCGACACACCAGTAACTTCTGAACCTGTACCGCAAGTAGTAGGTATCGCAACAACAGGATAAGCTAGTGTATGACCATACTCGTCCACTTCATCAGAAGCTGGCTTCTCATATAGATAATTCACATCCTTCTCACTATGATATAGAAGAATTGCAATCGCCTTAGCTGCATCCATAGGTGAACCACCACCCAGTCCTATACAGAAGTCAGTTCCCTTGCTGACGCCCATATCTCTTGCCTGCTTTATAGTCTCAACTGAAGGATTCTCCTCGATCTGATCAAAGATAACATACTCAGTACCTGTATCACTAAGTACCTTCTGAAGCTCAAGCAGTGAACCATTCTTCTTCGCTGAATACTTTCCTGTAACTATTAGGGCTCTGCGGCCAAGTCTAGCTATCTCATTTGCATTATGCAGAACTGCATATTCTTCATTTATAACTCTTGTAAACATACATTCTTCCTTCTCTTCTATAATATTATATGTTGTGGGTGCCATAATATTCTACACCTCCACAAAAAATGACTTAATTCCAACAAATACGAATAGGACGCCTAAGAATAAAAATATTACTGTTAAAAGAATTCCCCAAAAGCGTTCTCCGCCAGAATTGATAACTAGCTGTCTAACATTAACATCATCATCCAGTATTTTATCTTTTTTTAACTCTTCAACATAAGACGCGTAAGCCTTATTCACTTTATTATCATGAAGTTCCATCAACTTACCAGTATAAGTTAAGGTGCTATATGATGTTCTATCTCTAGAAGATTTTGTATCCTCGGCTATCTTATCAAGTATAGCAATATTTGTTTTCTTCGAAACTACAACCTCAACAACTATTGTAGATTTATCTTCCAGTTCAACAAGATAATACTTCTCATCACTACTCTTCAAACGTGATCTCTGTGAAAACTCTCCGTAACACTTATTTATAGATAACGTTACAATCTCATTTTCAGGAAGATTAACTGGTGATGAACCATTATCTTCTATATACTTATTTAAATCAATCGTTTTTCCGAGAATTAAATAATTAAAGTTAGGTATTATTATATATCCAGCAAACGCTAGACATAATATACCTAAGATTAATATAGAATATAAGCCTTTCTTCATAATATTCCTCATTTATTTTGTCTCTTAAGTTTTTATACTGTCTGAGCAAAAACTACTATATCTTGCTCGTTACAACCGTAACTCACTCCCCCCCCTCACAGACATCATACGTAATACACAAAACCGATTTAGTGATGAGATGGTGGTTGGATATATTTTACTGGCTTTTGTACAGTACAGATTTATTTCATAGTATAATACATTCTTTATTCATATGATTTATATTGTGATAGTTATTTTTCCAGATAGTATGTTGTTTTTCTCCCCCTATATTAATTCCAAAAATATAAGATGGATCTATAAAAATCTCTTGTCCATTTTCAAGTCTTATTTTCATCGCAGCACATATATCTCTTTCAATCCTATCATATAAAACAATTTCATGTATATTATTACCAACCGCCCCAGAATTATCTAAGACAATATCTTTAACTGAACTTCTAGCTCTATGCATATCTTCATCTATTTCATAATCAAACTTTATATAATCAACAACTGAAAAGTTTAACATCGAATACTGATTCACAGACTCCAACCTCAAATAATTTGATCCACATTCAACATAAACAACTCTCAAATCAAAATAAAATTGAAATATATTATCATCATTGTCTACAGTTCCACATATAATGATATCTGTTATTTCACTATTATTCGATAGATTCATAAATATACTATCCATTTTTTCTCCTTTATTGTTCAATCATTTGTATAGCCTTATCTAAGCCTTCTCCAGTTACAAGTATTGTTACAAATTCATCATCCACTGTAGTTACAATTGTTCTTCCGTTTCCTCTATAAATCTTCATCGCAGGCATTTCCTTTTTTAAAGTACCAAGTCCATCATATTTTACTAATCCTTTATCAATCACGACGCCAACATCATCCAAAAAAGTTTGACCATCGACCTTGTATTTAGAATATTGTTTATTTGTTAATTTTGTTAACAATCCTTTGTGCCTAACATAATGATCTTTATAATTTTTTCCAGCAGTAATCTTTTTACCATTTTCGATAGTATAGGAGCCAATTTCAGTTTCGTTTGTACTTCCAGCTTCTGATTTTCCTGCAGAACTACTATCACTTGAGGTTGATGGTTTTATATCATCGCCATCAATTGTCTTACCTGGCAGTTTAGCAGCTCCAGAATTATCCTTTGCAAGTCTGTTCGATTCTTTCTTTATGGCATTAGCAGCATATTCAAGTTTTTCATTTAAGGTTGTATATTTTTCTAAATCTGAGGCTAACGTCTTTCCAAAAGAAGCTGTTGCTGCAAGACCAAGACCTATCTCTCCCAACTGAAGGAAGAAGTTTACATCTATATCTTTTCCTTCTGTAGCGTATGTATCTATGAGATTAGCTATCTTTTTCCCTGTTTGATATGCCGTTACACCAGCCATAGTTCCTGTTTCGACCAGCTTTACGAACTTAGCAGTACTAGTAACATACTTTCCAAACTTTCCTAAATAAGGACTAACCTTAGCAGCTGTTCCAACCAAATCCGTTCCCGGGATCATAAAGAGAAGGCTCATCGCCGCCTTTCCCCACTCGCCTTCGGTTGCATAACAAGCAGCATTACAAGCATCAAAAACAGGTCCAACAACAGGAAGTAATCCTAATATGTTTAGGACATCATGCTTATCCATGTTAGCCATAGCTTCCTGTATTATGTTATAAACCGTGTTAATTGTTCTTAGCGTCTCAACAAGTTTACTTAATCCAAAAGGATCAGTATAGCTTACAGGATTACCTTCAACAAATGCATATCTGTTAAGACTTTGGCTATTCTCTATATCTCCAGATAATACATCCTGATTAATAAATCTCTTAATCTCAGTATTATAATATCTCTGACGCATATATAGGAGTGAGTTATCATCTGTGATGACACCTAACTCACCATTGAAAAGAAATCTTACATTACCAAAGCTGTTTAATTCTTTTACTGATATCTCTTTAGAGTTCTTTTCATCTATAATCGTCAGAAGTTCGCCATATGTTCCATATGCCGATCTGTATAGAGAATTACCTGACTTATCAGTTATAAGTGTTGTATTACCTATATGATTAAAGTGATACAGTCTTATATCTTCCTGACACTTATCATATAGTAAACCAGTTCCATAATAATAGTTAGTAACTATAGAGTCCGAATTATCGTTATCTACAGATTTTTTGCTCTTAATAATCTGGAGAGTTCTAGATATAGTGTTAACTTTATCAGTTACATATTCTTCAGTGTAGTCATCAGTTTCAACTTTATATCTATAATTCTCAGCATCATAGAAGTATCTGGTATCTCCTACAGATATTAATCTATTTCGTGCATCATATGAAAACTCAACCATCTCGCCGTTGAGCGGTCCATATATCATATTACCATCTGCATCATACTTAACTTCTTCGCCATTGAAGCTTATAAGTCGATTTGCTGAATCATACTCCATCTCAGAGTATAGATACTTGGAATCATCATCTTCATAGAACAAATCTGTTTCTTCCTCACAGCCTATACCTGCTGATTCTTTTATATAATAAGAATATCCCTCCTCATCTCTTGTGTTTACACTTTTTCCTTCTTTGGAAGATATAATATTACCATATGCATCATATGTATATTCTGTGCTTTGCAGCACCTCTCCCGTAGAAGACTTATCAAGCAACTTAGTCAGATTACCTGATTCATCATAAGTTCTTTCTTCTACACTGCCATCTGGTCTTACAAGTTTTGTAAGTTTTCCTTCTTTATCGTATTCATATGATGTTTTATTATTTGAGCCATCTATTACATTCGCAAGTGTTCCATCGAGGTTATAACTATACCTCACAATTTCACCACCTGGATATGTTAGAGACACAATATTACCTAGCTCATCATATCCATACTTAACTGTTCGACCATTAACATCAGTATATTCAACCACTCTGTTCATAGAGTCGTATGTTCTTAATATACTTCCTGCTTCATCGCTTACTTTGGTAAGATTTCCATTTGCATCATACTCATATAATACAGTGCCAACTTCATCAACCTTTTTAATCAGTCTGCCATTCGCATCATAACTAAAGTTAGTCTTTTGACCGCGACTATTAGTTACTGTTTCAATATTGCCATATTCGTCATATGTATAAGTTTTGGTAGAACCTATAGGATTCTTCTCACTCACGAGTCTCGAACTCTGATCATATGAATATTCAGTCACCCCACCCATCGCATCGGTAACTGATGTTATATTACCCATCTTATCATAAGTCTGAGAAGTTATATTACCAGATGGATCAGTAATCTGAAGAAGTCTTCCCATCTTATCATATTGATATTCTGTGATATTTCCCTGAGTATCTTTACCTATAGTTTTTTCTACAGTTTTTACAAGATTACCACTAATATCATATGTATTTACTTTTTCTGTAGAAGTAGTCTTCTCTACAGTAACCCTTCCCATAGAGTCATATTGATAGCTCTGAATCTCAACATCATTCTTGTTCTTTACAGATATAAGATTATTTTCAGAATCATATTCGTAAGAAGTTTTATTACCATATTCATCAATATATGAGATAAGATTTCCTACTTCATCATATTCATTTTTAGTTACTGCTTTTTTACCATCAACTACAAGGGAAGCTTCAGTAATATGACCTAGCGCATCATACTTGAAATCAACTTTTAGTCCATTAGGGTATGTTGTTGCGACCTGGTTACCAGCTGCATCATATTCATAACTTGTCTTATTTCCATTAGCATCTATATCTGCTGTTTTTTCATCGAATTGATTATACTCTATTTTGGTAGTATTACCTAACGCATCCGTTTTCTCAACCAGGTTACCATTTTCATCATAAGAATAATCTAGCTTGAGATCATTAGAAGATATACTATCAATCTCATTATCTACATATGTTATATCTGTGACAATATCCGTATTAGATATTATTTTACTTAAATTATCAGCCGAATATTCATATGTATTTGTATTACCAGCAGCATCTGTAACGGTACTAATCTTTCCGTCTGATGTATATGAAATCTTCTCATCAGTACCATCAGGATAGACTACCCCCACTATCCTATTCTGAGTATCATATTCATATACTTCTTTATCACCTGATGGAAGCGTCTTACTTATAAGATTTCCTAGTCTGTCATAATCATATATGATTGTACTTTCATCAGGATATATCTCTTTACTAACTCTTCCAGCTGCGTCATATTCATATCTGGTGATATTACCAAGTGAATCTTTCTCTTCTATAAGATTTCCAAATATATCATAGGAAAAAGTAGAGCTATTTCCTCTTGCATCAGTAATCTTTGTCAGATGACTCATTCCATCATATTCGTACTTTGTTATATTTCCCAAAGCGTCAGTCTTCGACACTATATTTCCTACTCCATCATAAGAATATGAAGTTTTATTACCTAATTCGTCAGTGTAACCGACAAATCTTCCATTCTTGGACTCAAAGGTTTTTGTTCCTTTTCCAACCAACTCCATAGATGATAATAAATTATTTGCATCATAGGTGTACTTATATGTTTTGCCATCAAATGTACCACCGATAAAGTTTCCATTATCGTCATATTGATAAGATGCCTCATCATCTCCAGAGGCCATCCTGCATATTTCACCATTCTCAGAATATTCGAGCGATATTTCAGTACCTA